>NZ_JBHSBQ010000129.1:0-39226 GCF_042650665.1 Microvirga sp. GCM10011540
CGAACAACCCCGGCAACCCCAATCCTCCGCTGCCGGTCGATCTGGTGCTGCGCGGCACCTCGCGGGGCAACCGGCTGACCGGTGGGGACGGCAACGACATGCTCTACGGCAAGAGCGGCAAGGACGTGCTGACGGGCGGCGCCTATATCTTCGGAAGCACCACAGGCATCTTGAGCCACGGTAATCTTTTCGTTTCCAACCACGGGATCATCGGTTCCGACGGGAGCGCCATCCATAACTGTTTTTCCCTCGAACTCGAAAATTACGGCACTCTCGCCGCAGGAATCAGGGACGGACGGCTCGAGGGCGGCTGGCTCAAGGTGACGAACAAGGGACTCATCGACGGCAACGTGATGGGCACCAGGGGCGACGACCGCATCGTGAACACGGGCGAGATCAAGGGTGAGCTGAGCGCCGTCGATGTCGCTGAAGGAAACGATTTCTACGACGGCCGCAACGGCACGGTGGTCGGCTGGATCGATCTCGGCCTCGGCCACGACACGGCTCACGGCGGTGCCGGAGCCGAGATCTTCGCCGGCGAGCAGGGCGAGGATGAGATCTTCGCCGGCGCCGGCGACGACAAGGTCGAAGGCGGTGCCGGCCACGACACGCTGCACGGTGACGCCGGTCTCGACGAGCTGCGCGGCGGTGACGGCAACGATACGCTCGTCGGCGGCGCAGACCGCGATACGATGTCGGGCGATGCCGGCAACGACCAGCTCCAGGGCGGCGAGGGAGACGATGTGCTGCAAGGAGGCCTGAACGACGACGTGCTCGATGGCGGCCAAGGCGCCGACCGCCTGTCGGGCGGCTCCGGCTTCGACTTCGCCTACTACAATTCCGGCTCGGCCGTCGGCATCGACGTCGATCTCGTGAGGGGCACCGGCCTCGGCGGCGAGGCCGAGGGAGACGTCCTGGCGTACATCGATGGCGTCTTCGGCTCGTATGGCGACGATAAGCTCAGTGGCGACGACAATGACAACGTGCTCAACGGCGGCGGCTACGTTTTCGCATCGGGCGGCGCCGAGGACGGCGGCAATGACACCCTCAGGGGCCGCGGCGGAAACGACAAGCTAAACGGCGAGGGCGGCGACGACGTGCTCGACGGCGGTGCAGGGGCCGACACCCTGACGGGCGGACAGGGCCATCGCGATTTCGCCTGGTACAACACCAGCGCCACCGGAGGCGTGACGGTCAACCTCGCCACCGGAACGGGCGCCGGCAACGAGGCGGAGGGGGACGTGCTCTCGGGCATCGAGGGCGTCTTCGGTTCGTATTTCGACGATCATCTGATCGGAAGCGACTGCGACAACGTGCTCAACGGCGGCGGCACGATCTTCGGCGCGGCCGACGATGGCGGCAACGACACGCTGGAGGGCCGCAACGGCGACGACGGCAGCGACCTGCTCACCGGCGGCACGGGAGCGAACACGGCGGTCTTCTCCGGCACGCTCGCGAACTACAGGGTCGCGGCCAACGGCGACGGCAGCTATACGGTCGAGGATCTGCGCCAGGACCAGGACGGCACCGACACGGTCAGGAACGTGCAGTACGCCAAGTTCGGCCAGCAGACCTACACCATGGAACGGGCGGCCGCACCCAGGCAGCCCGAAGAACCCGGGACCCCCTCCGGACCGGAGAACCCGGGCCCTCCGACAGCCCCCGTCCCCAATCCTCCGACGGTGCCGATCCCCGGCGTTCCGGCGGCGCCCGGACCGGGCAAGGTCCTGTGGGGCACCCCGTGGCGCGACGTGCTAACAGGCGGGGGAGACAACGAGCAGATCCACGGCCTGGGAAGCAACGACAAGCTCAAGGGCGGCGCCGGCCACGACGTGCTCTGGGGCGGCAAGGGCAAGGATGTGCTCTATGGCGGCACCGGCCGGGACGTGTTCGTGTTCGACACCAAGCCGCACAAGCGCACCAACGTCGACAAGGTCAAGGACTACAAGACCAGGCACGACAGCATCTTCCTGGACAACAAGGTCTTCGAGAGGCTCGGCAGGAAGGGCAGCCCGGACGAGCCCGCCAAGCTGAGGAAGGCGTTCTTCACCATCGGCAGCGAGGTCGAGGACAGGAACGACTACGTGTTCTTCGACCGGAAGAAGGCCAAGCTCTACTACGACGTCGACGGCTCCGGCGCCAAGGCGGCGGTCGAGATCGCGAGCTTCGAGAAGGGCGTCAAGCTCAAGGCGAGCGAGTTCTTCGTCATCTGACGCGAGGGCAACGAAAAGCCGGGGCGGCGAACCGCCCCGGCTCCCAGGATTTCACGCGCCCGCTCCCCGTTCGAGGAGCGGGCGTTTTCGCGTTGCGTGTTACGCCGCGAGCTGGCGCAGGACGTACTGGAGAATGCCGCCGTTGCGGAAGTATTCCAGCTCGTCGAGCGTATCGATGCGGCAGACGATCGGCACGCGCTTCGTCGAGCCGTCCGCGGAGGTGATCTCCATCTCCATGCGCTGACGGGGCTTGAGGTCGCCCTCGATGCCGCGGATCGTCACGGTCTCGTCGCCCTTCAGGCCCAGCGACGCCCAGGAGGTGTCGCCCTCGAACACGAACGGGGCCACGCCCATGCCGACCAGGTTCGAGCGGTGGATGCGCTCGAAGCTCTCGGCGATGACGGCGCGGATCCCGAGGAGGTTCGTGCCCTTCGCGGCCCAGTCGCGGGACGAGCCGGTGCCGTATTCCTTGCCGGCCAGAACCACCAGCGGCACGCCCTCTTCCTGGTAGCGCATGGCGGCGTCGTAGATGAACATCCGCTCGCCGGACGGCTGGTGGATCGTGTAGCCGCCCTCGACCACGTGGCCGTTCTCGTCCCGAACCATCTGGTTCTTGATGCGGATGTTGGCGAAGGTGCCGCGCATCATGACCTCGTGGTTGCCGCGACGGGTGCCGTACTGGTTGAAGTCGGCCACCGCGACCTGGTGCGACTGCAGGTATTCACCGGCCGGCGACGAGGCCCGGATGTTGCCCGCGGGCGAGATGTGGTCGGTGGTGATGGAGTCGCCGAAGAGACCCAGGACGCGCGCGTTGACGATGTCCTTGACCGGCTTCGGCTCCTTGGTCATGCCCTCGAAATAGGGCGGGTTCTGCACATAGGTCGAACCCATGTCCCACTCGAAGGTCAGGCCGCCCGTGACCTCGACGCCGCGCCAGCGCTCGTCGCCCGAGAACACGTCCGCATAGCGGGAGCTGAAGAGCTCGCTCGTCACCGTGCGGTCGATGAAGTCCTGGATCTCCGAGGAGGTCGGCCAGATGTCGCGCAGGTAGACGGGCTGGCCGTCCGAGCCGGTGCCCAGCGGATCGTTGGCGAGGTCCACCAGCATGGAGCCGGCGAGCGCATAGGCCACCACGAGGGGCGGGGAGGCGAGATAGTTCGCCCGCACGTCCGGGTTCACGCGGCCCTCGAAGTTGCGGTTGCCGGAGAGCACCGAGCAGACCACGAGGTCGTTATCGTTGACGGCCTTCGACACCTCCGGGATCAGCGGTCCGGAATTGCCGATGCACGAGCCGCAGCCGAAGCCCACCAGGTTGAAGCCCAGGGCGTCGAGGTCCTCCTGCAGGCCGGCCTTGGCGAAGTACTCGGCCACCACCTGCGAGCCCGGCGCCGTCGAGGTCTTCACCCACGGCTTGGGCTTCAGGCCCTTGCGGTTGGCGTTGCGGGCGAGCAGCGCCGCGCCGATCATCACGCTCGGGTTCGAGGTGTTGGTGCAGGAGGTGATGGCCGCCAGCACCACGTCCCCGTGACCGAGGTCGTAGTTGGTGCCCTCCACCTTGCGGCGCTGGCCGAGCTCGGCGGCCTTGCGGAACTCCGCGTCCATGGCCTTGGTGAAGGCCTCCTTGGCGTCGCTCAGGAGCACCCGGTCCTGCGGGCGCTTCGGACCGGCCAGGGAGGGCTGCACGTCGGCGAGGTCGAGTTCGAGGGTGTCGGTGAAGACGGGATCGGCCATGTCGGCGGTGAGCCACATCCCCTGCGCCTTGGCATAGGCCTCGACGAGGGCGATGCGCTCGGCCGTGCGGCTCGTGGTGCGCAGGTACTGCACGGTCTTCTGGTCGATGGGGAAGAAGCCGCAGGTGGCGCCGTATTCCGGGGCCATGTTGCCGATGGTGGCGCGGTCGGCCACAGGCATGTCGGTGAGGCCGGGGCCGTAGAACTCCACGAACTTGCCGACCACGCCCTTCTTGCGCAGCATCTGGGTGACGGTGAGCACCAGGTCGGTGGCGGTCACGCCCTCACGGAGCTTGCCGGTGAGCTTGAAGCCGATGACCTCGGGGATGAGCATGGAGATCGGCTGGCCGAGCATGGCGGCCTCCGCCTCGATGCCGCCCACGCCCCAGCCGAGAACGGCGAGGCCGTTCACCATGGTGGTATGCGAATCGGTGCCGACCAGGGTGTCGGGATAGGCGACCTCCTCGCCGTCGGCCGTGTCCTTGCGGGTCCAGACCGTCTGCGACAGGAATTCCAGGTTCACCTGGTGGCAGATGCCGGTGCCGGGAGGCACCACGGAGAAGTTCGCGAAGGCGGTCTGGCCCCACTTCAGGAAGCGGTAGCGCTCCATGTTGCGCTGGTATTCCAGCTCCACGTTGCGGGCCATCGCCAGCGGGGTGCCGAACTCGTCGGTCACGAAGGAGTGGTCGATCACCAGATCGACGGGCACCTGCGGGTTGATCAGGCGCGGGTCGCCGCCGAGGCTCTTCATGGCGTCGCGCATGGCCGCGAGGTCGACGACCGCCGGCACGCCGGTGAAGTCCTGCATCAGGACGCGGGCCGGGCGGTAGGCGATTTCCTTCTCGGCCTTGCCGCGGTTGTCGAGCCACTCGGCGACGGCCTGGATGTCGGCCTTGGTGACGGTGCGGCCGTCCTCGTAGCGGAGCAGGTTCTCGAGCAGCACCTTCATGGAGAAGGGCAGCTTGGAGATGCCCTCGAGGCCGTTCTTCTCGGCCTCGGCGAGGGAGTAATAGGTGTAGGTCTTGTCACCCACCTGGAGAGTCTGGCGGGCATTGAAGCTGTTGGTGAGCGTCACGGCGAATCCTCGCGTGCATTTGGGTTACGAACATGTGTTCGGCCGAAAGCGCGATAAGCGCGCGCCGCTCCGGGGGCGCCCGGACAGGGGAGAAGCGCGCGAGACGGATTGGACGCCTTGGCGCGCGGCGCAGCCAAGGGGTGCTATAGATCATTTCGAACGACCCCGCTACACGGTTTAGAACCATTCTGGGGTGCGTCTGGGGCAGGGGTCGGGGTTTTGCGTCTGGCAGTCGAGGATTTGGCCTGCAATCGAGGGGAGCGCCGCATCTTCAGCGGGGTCTCCTTTTCCCTCTCGCCGGGGGCGGCCCTGCTGGTCACCGGCCGGAACGGGGCCGGAAAGTCGACGCTCCTCGACCTGCTCGCCGGGCGCCTCCATCCGGCGGCCGGCCGGGTCGCGCTCTCCGAGGCCGGCGAGCGGACCCTGCCCGAATGCCTGCACTACGTGGGCCACCGGGACGCCCTGAAGAGCGCCCTGACGGCGCAGGAAAACCTCGATTTCGCCCGCGACTTCCTGGGCGATCCCGCCCTCGAATCCCGGGACGCGCTGGCGGTCGTGGGCCTGTCGCACGCGGCGCGGCTGCCGGTGGCCTATCTCTCCGCCGGCCAGCGCCGCCGCATCGCCCTCGCCCGCCTGCTCGTGGCCCACCGCCCGCTCTGGCTCCTGGACGAGCCCACCTCGGCCCTCGATACCGCCTCCCAGGCCATGCTCATGAGGCTCATGGAGGAGCATAGGGACCGGGGCGGCATCGTCGTCGCCACCACCCACGCGCCGCTGGCGCTGCGGGACGCGAAGGAGGTCCGGATCGAGCGCGCCGCACCCCCGCCCGCGCCCGGGGAGGAGAGCCCGTGATTCGCTCCTTCAAGGCCCTGCTGATCCGCGACCTCAAGCTCGCGGCCCGCGTCGGCGGGTCGGGCATGATGGGACTGATCTTCTTTCTCGCCATCGTGACCCTGATCCCCTTCGCGCTCGGTCCCGACCTCAACCTCCTGTCGCGGATCGGCCCGGCGATCCTCTGGATCGCGGCCCTGCTCGCGACCCTGATCGGCCTCGACCGCCTGTTCCAGGCCGACCAGGAGGACGGCTCCCTCGACCTGCTGCGTCTCGCGCCGGTGCCGCTGGAGGTGGTGGTCTTCGCCAAGGTGGCGGCCCATTGGCTCGTCACCGGCCTGCCGCTGGCCCTGGCGGCGCCCCTGCTCGGGCTCCTCGTGGCGCTTTCGCCCGAAGGGATGCTCGCCATGGTGGCGACGCTGCTGGTCGGCACGCCCGCGCTCACCTTCATCGGGGCGGTCGGGGCGGCGCTCACCGCCTCGCTGCGGCGCGGCGGGCTGATCCTGGCGATCCTGGTCCTGCCCTTCATGATCCCGATCCTGATCTTCGGGGTCTCGGCCGCCAACGCGGCCGTGGGCGGCACGGTGCCCTTCGCGACCCCGTTCCTGATCCTCGCGGCGCTTTCCCTTTTCTCCGCCGTGGTGGGAATCGTGGGCGCGGCGGCGGCGCTCCGGTCGGGGGAGTGACGGGATCAGCGCGTCACCGCCACCTCGAAGACCTTCTCGATCGCGGGTTTCCCGTCCCGCATGACCCGGTACACGGCCCGGTAGCGTCCCGGACGGAAGCCGCCGGCGGGCTGCTTCTTGCCGGCGAACATCATCCACTGTGCCTTGTCCCGGTCGAGGGGCGGGGCCTTGTTCTCGGCCAGGGTGTTTCCGTCCGGACTGAGGAGAGTGAGGATCTGCTCGTCGCCGCCCCGGAGGCCGATGGAACGCACGAAGGCCACGAGGGCGGGCGCGTCGGGGGTGATCTTTTCGCGGCCCGCCTCGCCGGCCTCAATCTGCGCCATCTTCACGGGGCCGGTGGCGAAGCCCGTGTTGAGCACGCTGCCGGCCTGGTAGGCGAGGGCCTGCCTCAGGGACGGTTCCCACAGGGAGGCGCCGCCGCCGCAGGACTTCTCCGGCGCCCCATAGGCGAAGGGATCGACCACCTGGCCGTCCTTTCGCACCGTCAAATGGAGGTGCGGAAACTCGGTCATGCCCGACAGGCCGATCCGGCCGAGGCGCTGGCCCGCGGCGACCATGTCGCCGGGCTTCACCGCGAGGCTGCCCCTGGCCATGTGGCAGTACTGGGTCTCCCAGCCCTGGCCGTGGTCGATCAGCAATCCGTTGCCGCATTCCAGGTTCTGCACGCTCTCGCGCCCGCGCCCCGTGATGGAGACGTCCTCCATCCCGTCGCGCACCCGCAGCACCTTGCCGCCGGCGGCGGCGAGCACGTCGACGCCCGCCTCCTGCGCCGCGAGGGTAGGCACCCGGAAGTCGGTTCCCGTATGGCCCGCATAGGCGAGCGTGCCGCACTGGTAATCCTGCACGGCGGGGGAGGGGTCCCGGTCAACGTAATGCTGGATGAAGCAGGTGACGCCGATTTCGCAATCGACCGGCAGGCGCAGGGTCACGGTCTGCGCCGCGGCGGGGCCGGCGAGGAGAAGGGCGGCGAGGCCGAGAAGGGTCTGGGCACGTGGAAGTCGGGCACTCGGGCGCATGATCGCTCCACAGCAGGGGATGTGAAACCATAGCCCGGGGAGAGTGGCGAATTGAAGATCGGCGAAAGTCCCGGAAAAAGGCCCGTGGCCCTAGGGCCAAGGTCCGACTCCCGCGGCGGAGGCGGCGCGGCCCTCTACGCATAATCCCGGATTGCGCGGCCGCTCCAAGGGTGACAAGGAGACACCGATCTTAGCGAAATCGTTACGCCCCATGCGGCGTCCCATGCGTTGCAGGTGCCGTCGAAGACCGTTACATCGAGCCGATGATCCGTGAACTCGCCAATCCGACCCGCTTCATGAGCCTCAGCGGCCGGCTGCTGCCGTGGGTCGCGGGCCTGGCCACGCTTCTGCTGGTCGCGGGCCTCTACATGGTCTGGTTCCAGGCCCCGGCGGACTACCAGCAGGGCGAGACGGTCAAGATCATGTATCTCCACGTCCCGGCGGCGTGGCTGTCCCTGTTCTTCTACGTGATCATGACGAGCTCGGCTCTCGGCACCCTGGTCTGGCGCCATCCGCTCGCGGACGTGTCGCAGAAGGCCGCCGCGCCCATCGGGGCCGCCTTCACCCTGATCTGCCTGGTGACCGGCTCGCTCTGGGGCAAGCCCATGTGGGGCACCTACTGGCAGTGGGATGCGCGACTCACCTCCATGCTGGTGATGCTGCTCATCTATCTCGGGATCCTCGCCCTGTGGCGCGCCATCGAGGAGCCGAACCGGGCCGCCAGGGCGGTGTCCATCCTCACCCTGGTGGGCGCCGTCAACGTGCCGATCGTGAAGTTCTCCGTCGATTGGTGGAACACCCTGCACCAGCCGGCCTCCGTGTTCCGCCTCGGCGGCCCGACGATCCACACCTCCATGCTGATCCCCCTGCTCGTAATGGCGGTGGCCTTCACCCTGGTCGGCGTGGCCCTGCACCTGTCCGGCATGCGCACGGAGATCCTGCGCCGCCGGGTCCGCACGCTCACCATCCTCGAGGCCGAGCGCCTCGACGCACAGGCCGCCTGATGAGCCAGCACGCCTTCTTCATTCTCTCCTCCTATGCGGTCACGGGTCTGGTGATGGCCGGGCTGATCGTCCGCGCCGTCCTCGATCACCGCGCCCAGACCCGGGCGCTCGCCGAGCTCGAGGCGCGGGGCATCGGCCGGAGGTCGCGCCGTGGCTGAGGCAACACAGGCGCGGTCGCGCGGCCGTCTTCTCTTCCTGCTGCCCGTCGCCGTCTTCGCGGTGCTGGCCGGGCTTTTCCTGGTGCGCCTCGGGGGCGAGGATCCGTCCAGGCTGCCTTCCGCCCTCATCAACAAGCCGGTGCCTACCTTCTCGCTTCCGCCGCTGGAGGGCCTGACGGCCAACGGCCAGCCGGTGCCGGGGCTCTCCAACGAGGACCTGAAGGGCCGGGTCACGGTGGTGAACGTGTGGGCTTCCTGGTGCGCCCCCTGCCGCCAGGAGCATCCGCTCCTCGTCGATCTCGCCAAGGACCCGTCGATCCGGGTGGTGGGCATCAACCAGAAGGACGATCCCGACAACGCCCGCCGCTTCCTCGGCTCCCTCGGCAATCCCTATGCGGCGGTCGGGACCGACAGGAACGGGCGCGCCTCCATCGACTGGGGCGTCTACGGCGTGCCGGAAACCTTCATCGTCGGCCCGGACGGCACGATCCGCCACAAGCATATCGGGCCGCTCACGCCGGAGAACATCGAGGGCTTCAAGGCGCGCCTGAGGGAAATCCCGCGCGCTTGAGGCGCACGATCGCCAGGTCCAGCGCCGAGAGGAAGGCCGAGCGGTCCTTGGGCGAAAACGGCTTCGGCCCGCCCGTCACGTCGCCCATCGCGCGCAGGTCCTCCATCAGGTTACGGGTGGCGAGCGCCATGCCGATGGAGGCCTCCGTGAAGGGTTTTCCCGTGGGGCCGATCACGTCGGCCCCCGCGCTCACGCAGCGGTGGGCCAGGGGGATGTCGGCGGTGATCACCACGGCGCCGCGCTGGGCCCGCTCGGCGATCCAGTCGTCGGCCGCATCGAAGCCGGAACTCACGATCACGCGCTCGACCAGGGGATCGTTCGGCACCGTGAGGAAGCTGTTGGCGACCACCCAGACCTTGACCCGGTGACGTTCGGCGACGCGGTAGATCTCGGCCTTCACCGGGCAGGCATCGGCGTCCACGAAGATTTCAATGGCTTGAGGCGTCGCGGTCATCGATATTACATCTTTCCGGCGCGGGGTTCGTCCCGCCTTCCTTAAACCGGCTCCAACGCGAAAAGAACCCGTGCTCCGCCCCCGCCTGTCGACCGCCCTGACGTCGATCCGCCAATTGCGGTCGAAATACCTGATCAGCGACGCCACGCACCGCCTCATCCGCGAGGCGGACGTGGCGGCCCTTCGGCGCGCCGGTCAGGCCCGACTCGCCATCGCGGCCATTCTGTTCCTGGCCGTTCTGGCGGTGCAGCTCAGCGACACGATCACCAGCCCCTTCGCGCTCAAGCAGATCCATACCGCGGAGGCCGCCCTTCTGGTGTTCGGCGCGGTCGGATGCGCCACCACCTGGATGGCGTCCCGGCGCATCCTCGTCGATCGGTTGCCGGCCATCACGGCGAGTCTCGACGCCCTGCTGATTCTCGGCACGCTGGCGTTCAACCGCTGGAGCTTAGGCATTCCCGGCAACCTTTTCGCCGTGTATCCGGTGGTCTGGGTGATGCCCATTATCATGGCGGCGACCGCGATCCACTACCAGCCGCGGCTCCAGGCCTTCGTGGGCGCGGTCTACGTGGTGGGGCTGTCGCTCATCATCTTTTCCGGGGACGAGCCCAGCCCGGAGGAACTGCGGCAGCACCTGTTCGGAATGCTGGGGGCCTTCACCTGGCAGACCAACATGGTGCGCATCGTCATGGTGCTGACCGTGTCGCTGATCCTGTTCCTCGTGGTGCGCCAGGGCCGGCTCATGCTGGAGCGGGCGGTGCGCGAGACGACGCTGCGCCTCAACCTCACGCGCTACCTGCCGCGCGAGCTCGCCCCCATCCTGTCCGAGCGGGCCTTCGAGACCCTGCGGACCGGGCGGCGCATCCCGGTGACGCTCATGTTCGTGGACATCCGCGCCTCCTCCGGCTTCGGCGAGACCATGGACCCGACGCAGCTCGCGGTGTTCATCACCTCGTTCCGCCGCCGGGTGCTGCAGGCCGCCGCCCAGCATGGCGGCCTCATCGACAAGTTCACCGGCGACGGCGCCCTCATCCTGTTCGGCGTTCCCACGGAAAAGCCCGACGACACCTCCCGCGCGCTCGCCTGCGGCCGCACGCTTCTCGACCTCATCGACCGCTGGAACGCCAAGCGCAACTTCGATCCGCCGGTGCGGATCGGCATCGGCATCCATCGGGGCGAGGTATTCTGCGGGGTGGTGGGCGACGAGGACCGGCTCGAGTTCACGGTGCTGGGCGAGACCGTCAACACGGCGGCGCGCATCGAGCAGGCGACGAAATCCGCCAATTGCGATCTTCTCGCCTCCTGGGACGCCATCGAGGCGGCGGGCGAAGACGGGCTCTGGGCGCCGGTGGAGCACGAGCCCCTGCGCGGCGTCACCCGCAAGATCGTGCTGATGCGGCCCAATCCCAATCCGTCCAAGGGGGCCTGAGGAAGCGCGGCGCCCCGGCGCCGATCAGCCGAGATCCGGCGCGGGACCGGCCGCCTTCTCTGCGAGCTTTTTGGCCATCTGCCGCACCGCGTCCTCGTCGTAATCGGAGGACGCGCCCTGAGCGGGCTCCTCCTGCCGGGGCTCGACGCCGCCTGAGCCCTTGGGATCGGATCCTTTGGGCGCAAAGACGTATTGGGCGCCCGTCGGGGTGAAGGTCACGACGATCTGTCCGTCCTTCTGCTCCAGGCGAAAATCGTCGGTCTTGGGATCGCTCATGGGTGAATCCGCCTCCCTCCGGTCGAGCTGAACACGCATTGCGGGCTCAACAGGAGGGGCGGCCGAAGGTTCCGGGCCGGCGGGAAGGGTTCTCAGGCCTCGCTTCCGGCCGCGTCTTCCTTCTTCCTGATTTCATGGCGCAGGAGCAGCGGCGTCTGGGCGACCGCGAACAGGACCGTGAGCGGCATGATACCGAACACCTTGAAGCTGACCCAGAAATCCGTGGTCTGCGTCCGCCAGACGATCTCGTTGAGAGCCGCGAGCGCGAAAAAGAACAGGGCCCAGCGGAAGGTGAGCTTGCGCCAGCCCTCCTCGGTCAGCTCGAACATGCTGTCGAGCACGATGGCGAGGAGCGGCTTGCGGAAATAGAGCCCGCCGAGCAGGACCAGCCCGAACAGGGTGTTCACGATGGTGGGCTTGAGCTTGATGAAGACGTCGTTCTGCAGGGCGAGCGTCAGCCCGCCGAACACCAGCACCACCACCGCCGACACCATGGGCATGATCGGCAGCTTGCGGATCAGCACGTAATTGACCGCGAGCGCCACGACGGTCGCCACGACGAAGATCGCGGTGGCCGCATAGATCCGCTGGTTGTCCGCATATCCGAACCGGTCCGCATAGGCGTTGGTCAGGAAGAACAGGACCAGCGGTCCGAGTTCGAGGACGAGCTTCAGGAGGGGCGGCAGGCGCTTTTGGTCTGTCATGAAGCCTCTTCTAGAGCATTTTTCCGGCAATGGCACCGCAATGGTGTCTCATATCCGGCTCATCCGATGTCACGTTCGCGTGGAGCCAAGGGGCAGCCGCACCATTACCGTTCCGGTCCTGCGGGCTGCCGGGAATGACGCGAGGAGCCATCCTCCCGTCACTCGATTCCTGCGATGGCGCGGGCGAAATCCTTCGCCTCGAAAGGCTCCAGGTCCTCCACGCCCTCGCCGACGCCGATGAAGTGGACCGGCAGGCCGAACTTGGCCGCGAGCGCCACCAGGATGCCGCCCCGCGCCGTGCCGTCGAGCTTGGTCATGACGAGGCCGGTCACGCCCGCCGCCTTCTGGAACAGCTCCACCTGGCTCACCGCGTTCTGGCCCACGGTGGCGTCGAGCACGAGCAGGGTGGCGTGCGGGGCGGTTTCGTCCTGCTTCTTCATCACGCGCACGATCTTCTCCAGCTCGGCCATGAGCCCGGCCTTGTTCTGGAGCCGGCCCGCCGTGTCGATGAGGAGCACGTCGGTGCCGTTGGCCTTCGCCTCCTGCAGTGCGTCGAAGGCGAGGCCCGCCGCGTCCGACCCCTGCGGCCGGGTGAGGACCGGCGCGCCGACCCGCTCGCCCCAGACCTTCAGCTGCTCGATGGCGGCGGCCCGGAAGGTGTCGCCCGCCGCCAGCATGACCTTGAGGCCCTGTTGCCGGAACTTCTGCGACAGCTTGCCGATGGTGGTGGTCTTGCCCGCCCCGTTCACGCCGACCATGAGGATCACGAAGGGTTTCTTCGACCGGTCGACCGACAGGGGCCTGGCGACGGGCACCAGGGTCTTCTCGACCTCGCCCGCGAGAATCGCCTTCACCTCGTCGGGCGAGATCTCCTTGTTGTAGCGGCCGGCCGAAATCGCCTCGGTGATGCGGATGGCGGTGGGCACGCCGAGATCGGCCTGGACGAGGGCGTCCTCCAACTCCTCCAGGGTCGCGCTGTCGAGCTTGCGCTTGGTGAAGAGGCCGGTGACGCTCTCCGACAGGGAGGTGGAGGTGCGGCGCATGCCCTCGGTGAGGCGCTGCCACCAGCCCCGCTTCTCGGCCTGGGCCGCGACCTCGGCGGGAGGTGCGACCTCGGCGGGAGGCGCAATCTCCACGGAAGGCGCGGCTTCCACGGGCGCGGCCACCGCCTCCGCGACGGGCGGTGTCGGCTCCGGCTCGGGCGCGGGCCGGGGAATCGGTTCGCGCGGGCCGCCGCCCTCGGGATCGACGGTCTCGATGGGCTGGAGATCGGCCCCGGCGAGTTCCGGCGCCGGTTTCGCCTCCTGGGCGGTGTCCGGCGAGGCGCTCGTGACGGTGGCGGGCGCGGCCGAAAGGTCGTCGGCGCCGGTCGTCGGCGGGGACGGCATGGCCTCGGGCTCGCCCCCGGCCTGGGGCGTCTCCGGCTCCGTCGTCGGCTCCTGGGGCGCGGGTTGAGCCTGCGGGACCGGCTCGGTCGGCGCGGCGGGCTCCGCCTTGCGCCCGAAGAGGCGGGACAGGAATCCGGGCTTGTCGGGCTTCGTTTCGGCCATGGCTCTTTAGGTCTCGCCTTTTGAGGTTTGCTGCTTGCTTTAACGCGCAGGCCTCGATAGCCGAGGCCCCATGAATGCGGAAGAGATAGTGTCGAAGCTGCTGTATCGCGATGCCCTGATGCTCGTGATCGACAAACCTGCCGGTCTGCCGGTGCATCCGGGCCCGAAGGGCGGCGAGACCCTGACCCACCATCTCGATGCCCTGCGCTTCGGCCTGCCGCGCAAGCCGGAGGCCGCGCACCGTCTCGACAAGGATACCTCCGGCTGCCTGGTTCTCGGCCGCCACCCCAAGGCGATTGCCCGGCTCAACGAATTGTTCAAGAAGAACGAAATCGACAAGGTCTACTGGGCCGTGGTCGAAGGTGGGCCCGCCGGGGACGAGGGCGAGATCGACCTGGCGCTCGCGCCGAAATCGCCGGATCGCGGCTGGTGGATGAAGGTCGATCCCAAGGGCCAGCCCTCGCTGACCAGGTGGCGGGTGCTGGGGCGCGGGGAGGGGCTCACGCTCCTGGAGCTTCGCCCCGTCACTGGCCGCACCCATCAGCTGCGCGTCCATTGCCAGGCGTCCGGCTGGCCGATCCTGGGCGATCCGATCTACGGCACCGCGCCCCGCTTCGGCGGCCCGGGCCTGCATCTCCACGCCCGCAGCGTAACGGTGCCGCTCTACCCGAAGAAGCCCCCGATCGTCGTGGAGGCGCCGGTGCCGGAGCATATGCGGGAACGGGTCGTGGCCTGCGGCGGCTGAGCCCTACGCCACCAATTCCCGCCCGTTATGTCCCGTGATCGTGACCGGCCTCAGGTCGCCGCGCTCCACGGCCGATGAGAACCGCACCGGCGTGAAGCTTTCCGTGCGGCCGATCCGGTTCAGCTCGATCAGCACGTTGCGCGTGGCGCCGACCTCGGCGTCGAGATGCCGGAGAAGCGCGGCCTCGCCTTTCTCGCGCAGGCGCCGGGCGCGGTCCTTCACCACGTCGCGGGATACTTGAGGCATCCGCGCTGCCGGGGTGCCGGGGCGGGGCGAGAACGGGAAGACGTGGAGGTGGGTCAGGCCGCATTCCGCGACGATGTCGAGGGAGCGGGAGAACATCTCCTCGGTCTCGGTCGGGAAGCCCGCGATGATGTCGGCCCCGAATACCATGTCGGGGCGCAAGGAGCGCACCTGATCGCAGAACCGGATCGCGTCGTCGCGCGAATGCCGCCGCTTCATGCGCTTGAGGATCATGTCGTCGCCCGCCTGCAGGGAGAGATGCAGGTGCGGCATGAGGCGCTTTTCGTTGGCGATGGCATCGAGGAGATCCTCGTCGGCCTCCACCGAGTCGATGGAGGAGATGCGAAGCCGCTCCAGCTCCGGCACGTGGCGCAGCACGGCCTTCACGAGCGCGCCGAGCCTGGGCGCGCCGGGAAGATCGGCGCCGTAGCTGGTGATGTCGACGCCGGTCAGCACCACCTCGCGGGAGCCGTGCTCCACGAGCAGGCGCACCTGATCGACCACCGCGCCCATGGGGACCGAGCGGGAATTGCCGCGACCATAGGGAATGATGCAGAAGGTGCAGCGGTGGTCGCAGCCGTTCTGCACCTGCACGAAGGCGCGGGTGTGGCCCCGCAATCCCTCGATCAGGTGAAGAGCGGTCTCCCGCACGGCCATGATGTCGTTGACCGCGACCTTCTCGGTGGCGGCGATGCCGAAATCCCGCACGGCGGCCCAGGTCTCGGGCTTCATCTTATCCTCGTTGCCGAGGACCTTCGACACCTCGGGCATGGCCGCGAAGGTCTCGGGCTCCACCTGCGCGGCGCAGCCGGTGACGACGATGCGCGCCTCGGGCCGTTCCCGCGCGATGCGGCGGATCGACTGGCGCGCCTGCCGGGTCGCCTCGGCGGTCACGGCGCAGGTATTGACGATCACGACGTCGCCCAGGCCCGCGCTTTCCGCGTGGCGCTGCATGGTCTCCGACTCGGTGATGTTGAGCCGGCAGCCGAAGGTGACGACCTCCACGGCCATCAGGCGGCGCCTGCGAAGAGGGCCGGGGCGAAAGTGCCCTCGTGTTCGAGCTCCACGGGGCCGGTCATGAGCACGTGGTCGTCGCCCTCGCGCCACGCGATCAGGAGGTCGCCGCCGGGAAGCGAAACGGTTGCCTTGCGCTCCGTCAAACCCCTCCTGGCTCCTGCGACCACCGTGGCGCAGGCGGCGGAGCCGCAGGCGCGGGTGGCGCCGGCGCCGCGCTCCCAGACCCGCAGCAGCACGTGCCCGGCGTCGATCACCTGCGCGAACGAGATGTTGGCGCGCTCCGGAAAGACCGGGTCGCGTTCCAGCTTCGGGCCGATGGCGGCGAGGTCGTAGGCGTTCGCGTCCTTCACCCAGAAGATCGCATGGGGGTTGCCCATGCTGACGGCCGACGGCCCCTGAAGTTCGGGAGCCTCCGGCAGCCGGGCCTCGACCGCGATGGTGCGGGTGTCCGGATAGGGGTCGCGCAGGGGGATCTCGTTCCAGGCGAGGCGGGGCGGTCCCATGTCGACGGTGAAGACCATATCCGACACCCGCTCCACGGGGAGCAGGCCGGCCATGGTTTCCAGCACGAGCCCGTCGCCCACGGGGCGGCTCATGACCGGATCGGCCACCATGGCCCAGGCGACGCAGCGGGTGCCGTTGCCGCAGGCGCCGGATTCGGAGCCGTCCGTGTTGTAGATGCGCATATAGGCGTCGGTTCCCGGCGTGACGGGGTCGTGCAGCACCATGAGCTGGTCGAAGCGCGAGCGCGGATCGGCCGCGATGGCGCGGGCCTCCGCGGCGCTCACGCGCAAGGCCGTGCCGCGCAGGTCGAGCACGGTGATCTCGTTGCCGAGACCGTTCATCTTCAGGAAACGGTTGTTCGCAAGGGCGCTCATGGGCCCGTATATGGCCCAAAAATCGCGGGACCGCGAGGGGTGTCGAACGAGCCTGCGGCAACGGGGGCTCCGGTTCAGAAGATCCGGGGGATGCTCGTCGCGATGATGATGAGGCCGACCCCGATCATGAGCGGGCGGGTCGGAATGCGGCTGACCAGAAAGCCGCCGAGCGGCGCGGCCAGCACGCCGCCGACGATGAGGCCCGCGGCGGAGCTCAGCTCCGACCAGCCCAGGGCGATGATGAAGGTCGCCGAGATGGTGGTGGTGACGAGGAATTCCGTGAGGTTCGCCGAGCCGATGACCTGCCGGGGCGCGTGGCCGCGCCCGATGAGGGAGCCGGTGACGATCGGCCCCCATCCGCCGCCGCCCATGGCGTCGAGCAGACCTCCGCCCGCGCCGATCCAGGGCACGATCCGGTCCTTGACCTCCCGCGGCCAGACGGGCCCGATGGCCTTGAACACGATGTAGCAGCCGATGCCGGCCAGATAGATCGAAACCAGCGGCTGGATGAAGGCCGCATCGACGCTGGCGAGAGCGTAGGCGCCGACCGCGCCGCCGATCATGCCGGCCGGCGCCAGACGGGCGACGAGGTGCCAGTTCACGTTGCGGTGGAACACATGGGAGGCACCGGAGGCGGCCGTGGTGAAGATCTCGGTCACATGGGTCACGGCGCTCGCCGTGGCGGGCGGCACGCCGAAGGCCAAGAGGCTCGTGGTGGACAGGACCCCGAAGGCCATGCCGAGAGCCCCGTCGACCAGCTGGGCCACGAAACCGATGAGGGCGAAGGTCAAGAAACTGTCGATCATCTGACCGCCGCAGGCCTGCTGTTGTCGGAGCGGCCCCGGATGGCCGCCGGTGCAGAATCGGCGAGGCGCCGGGTCTTTCCAATAGAACTATGGATGCAGACCTCACGTCCTGCCGCAAGGTCGCACCGCCCGATTTGCGCACAGGACGATCTCGCGGGGGCGAAAAAAGCCCCCTATGCTGTTGCGCGACAACTCCTTTCCTGATTCGCGGGTGAGACCCTTCCCTATGCGGCTGCATTCGACTTTCCTGATCGCCTTTCTTGCCCTGGGATCCGTTCCGGCCCTGGCACAGACGCCGTCCGCGCCGGCCGCCGCGCCGCCGGCCCCGGTGGAGTCCTCGCCTGTGCCGCCGCCCGCAGCCTCTCCCGCGTCGGCTGCACCGGCCGCGGATCAGGCCGCATCGCCGCAATCTGCCCCGCCGCCTGCTCCGCAGGCCCAGACCCCCGGCCCCGCACCGGCCGAGACCCCGGCGCCGCCCGCTCAACCCCAAGTACCCGCGACAGCCGAACCGGCTCCCCAGCCCGCCGCTCCCGCCGCTCCGAGCCCGTCGATCCCCGCGACCGCCGAGCGCACGACCCTGTTTCCCAATCCGGGCGACCCCACCAACGTGGAGGAAGGCGTTCTCGCCGCCAAGCCGGCGGCCGTCCTGGAGGGACGGAGCAGCTGGGAGGACGGCTTCCCCAACCTGAAGAGCGCCTTCGCCAGGATCGAGGACGAGCTGAAGAAGGCCGGAATCGCGCCGACGGGCCGTCCGCTCACCGTCTTCGTCCACACTGACGACACCGGCTTCCGCTACCAGGCGATGGTTCCCGTCGCCCAAGTGCCCGAGGGGAAGAGCGAGCTCACGCCCGAGATCAGGTTCGGCAGGACCCCCGAGGGCAAGTCCTTCCGCTTCGTGCACGAGGATGCCTATGACGAGATCGACGGCACCTACGAGACGATCACGGCCTATCTCGACGCCAAGAACATCGAGTCGAAGGATGCCTTCGTGGAGGAATACGTGACCGAGCTCACCGATGCGCAGGACACCAAGCTCAAGGTCAACATCTACGTCCAGCCGAAGGAATGACCCCTCCGACGGGGTGGATCGCATCATGAAGCCATGGTTCTGGGCCGGCTGCGCCGTCGCAGCCCTGGCCGCCCTCCCTTCGCCGGGCCGGGCGGCGAATTCCGCCACATGCCACACGAGCGCCAGCCACGTGGTCGTCGAGCGACCGCGGGAGGATTTCGCCGGCATGGATTTTCTGATCAAGGCCAAGGCCCGTCCGGATGCCGAGGTTCCCTGCCTCTACAGGGCGGGCAAGGGCGACTTCGAGCTCGACGTGTCCGAGGACGCCTACTTCTTCCTGGGCCTTCAGGGCCGGTTCCTCGTCCTCGACGGCGGGACCGGTCCGACCCGGTCCCTCGTCGTCTACGATCTCGATGCACGCCGGAAGGTGTTCGAGGCCACGACCAGCGGCGAGGATACGCAGGTCACCGACAAGGGCGTGACCTTCTGGATGCAGACCGGCCCGGGGACGGCCCGGAACTGCAAGCCGTACAAGGAATACGCCGCATCCGGCCTCGGCGCGGCCGTCGAGACCCACGCGACCTTCGACTTCGCATCGACGGCGCTTCGCAGGAGCAGCCGGACCCGTTGCGTCGCCACGCAATAGGGCGGAGACGGCCTAGCTCTCGGCCGTGGCCGACCAGCTTTCCCCCGGACGCAGGGCCCGGAAGCGCTCGGGCGAGACGTCGGCGGCACGGAGCGCCGTCTCCAGTTCCTGGATCGGCTCCTCGACGCCCTCGTTGGTGAGCCGGAAGGTGCCCCAGTGGTGGCCCAGGGCCTGCTCGGCCATGAGGATGGAAAGCGCCCGCACCGCATCGTCCGGGTTCATGTGCTGGGGCTTCATGAACCAGCGCGGCTCGTAGGCCCCGATGGGCAGGTGCGCCAGGCGGGGGCGCCCGAAGCGCTCCTTGACCCGGTTAAAGATCCTGCCGTCTCCGAAGCCCGTATCGCCCACGTGGTAGATCACGCCCGAAGGCGTGGTGAGCACGTAGGCGCACCAGAGCGCCATGCGCCGGTCGTTCATGCCCCGCGCCGACCAGTGATAGGCGGGCTCCAGGTGGGCCGTGACGCCGTGGCCCAGCTCGACCGACTGGCCCCAGTCGCGGGTTTCGACCGCGATGTCGGGGAATTCGTTGCGGATGATCGTGTCGTTGCCGAGCGGCGCGACCACCCGCGGCCGGTTGCGCTGCCAGAGGCGGCCGATCATGTCGAGGTCGAGATGGTCATAATGGTTGTGGGTGATCAGCACCGCATGGATCGGCGGCAGGTCGTCGAAGGCGATGCCGGGCTCGTTGACCCGCTTCGGCCCGGCGAAGGAGACCGGGCTCGCCCGCTCGGAAAAGACCGGGTCGGTGAGGATGTTGAGCCCCGCCACCTGGATCAGGAACGAGGCGTGACCGATCAGCGCGACCCGAAGGCCGTCCACGGAAGCCGGGGGCTTGTCGCGGAACGGGCTCGGGAAGGCGTCCGGCCAGTCCTTGCGGCCGCCGCCGAGCTGCCAGCGCAGCAGTTCCGTCAGCCCCTTGTCCTGCGGCTGGCCCGGCGAGAAGAACCGCACCCCGTCGAAATGGTCGGTGACCGGGCCGTCGTAATAGGGATTGCGGGCACGGGCGGCCGTGGCCCAGCCGACCACGCCGGTGACGGCGAGGGCCGGGAACCCGAGGGCCTTGAGGAGGGTGCGGCGGTTCATGGGCGGCTTGTCTCCTGGAGTGATGCTTAAGCGTGGGGTGTGCGACAGCCATCGGCAAGGGTCCGTTGCTGGACTGATGGATCGCTCGGCCGTCGTTCCGGGGCGGCTCGTCAGAGCCGAGCCCGGAACCCATAAACGCCAGGGTTTCAGGAAGAGGCGGCAAGCGTCCCGCCTCACTTTGCACCGTCAGTGGGTCTGGGTTCCGGGCTCGCACCTGCGGTGCGCCCCGGAATGACGGATCTACGCCCTTTCCTTGACTTTGCCCCGTTTCACCGTTACGGGCTGACCTCAAATCTGTAGAGCGAGCCCATTTGAGCCGCCGACCAGCCCGAGAGGCTGGAGGTCAACGCCCGACAGCGCGATGCGCCCTCGGGCGCGCTTCCATTTGGAGCTTTCTCTCGGCGTCGTCATGTCCGGACTTGTGCCGGCGATCCATGCCTTCCACCTAGGGTCAAGGCGTGGACGGCCGCGATCGGGCGCGGCCATGGCGAAAGAGGATGAAACGGATGTCGGACGACACATTGCGCATCGAGGACGCAGTCAACGAGACCTGCCCGTGGTCGGGAAAGCCGATCGCGGCGGATTCGCTCACCCTCTATCGGGGCGAGGTCGTCGGCTTCTGCAATCCTGGTTGCCGCGACAAGTTCAAGGCCGCCATCGACCATTTCGAGAAGGCCCTCGCCGACCGCGACGTGCCGCTTCTCGCGAAAGGATTTGAATAACCATGTTCGAGGGCCTTTCCGACAAACTTTCCAACATTCTCTCGTCCCTCACGCGCCGCGGCGCGCTGACGGAAGAGGATGTGAACGCCGCCCTTCGCGAGGTCCGTCGCGCCCTTCTGGAAGCCGACGTGGCCCTCGAGGTCGTGCGCTCCTTCACGGACAAGGTGCGCGCCCGCGCGGTGGGCGCCGAGGTCGTCAAGTCGGTCTCGCCGGGCCAGCAGGTGGTCAAGATCGTCCACGACCAGCTCGTGGAGATGCTCGGCGCGGATGCGGGCGTCATCGACCTCAACGCCGCCCCTCCGGTGCCGGTCCTCATGGTCGGCCTCCAGGGCTCGGGCAAGACGACCACGACGGCCAAGATCGCCAAGCGCCTGAACGACCGCGACAAGCGGCGCGTGCTCATGGCCTCCCTCGACACCCGCCGCCCGGCCGCGCAGGAGCAGCTCGCGGTGCTCGGCAAGCAGGTCGGCGTCGACACCCTGCCGATCGTCGCAGGCCAGTCGGCGGTGCAGATCGCGCGGCGCGCCATGGAGGCGGCCCGCCTCGGCGGCTACGACGTGGTGATGCTCGACACCGCCGGCCGCGTCACCGTCGACGAGGCCCTGATGACCGAGGCCGCCGAGGTGAAGGCGGCCACCGGCCCGCACGAGGTTCTTCTCGTGGCGGACGCGCTGACCGGCCAGGACGCGGTCAACACCGCCCGCGCCTTCGACCAGCGCCTCGGCGTCACCGGCATCGTGCTGACCCGCATGGACGGCGATGCCCGCGGCGGCGCGGCGCTTTCCATGCGCGCCGTGACCGGCAAGCCGATCAAGCTCATCGGCACGGGCGAGAAGGTCGATGCCCTGGAGGAGTTCCACCCCAGCCGCGTCGCCAACCGCATCCTCGGCATGGGCGACATCGTCTCGCTCGTGGAGAAGGCGGCGGAGAATTTCGACCAGGAAAAAGCCCAGCGCATGGCCGACAAGATGCGCAAGGGCAAGTTCGACCTGGAGGACCTGCGCGACCAGCTGGCCCAGATGGAGAAGATCGGCGGCATCGGCGGCATGCTCGGCATGCTGCCGGGCGTGGCCAAGATGAAGTCGCAGCTCGAGAACGCCAATCTCGACGACCGCATCATCAAGCGCCAGCGCGCCATCATCGATTCCATGACCCCTGCCGAGCGCCGCAACCCGGACATCCTGAAGGCGTCGCGCAAGAAGCGCATCGCCGCCGGTTCGGGCGCGAAGGTCGAGGACATCAACAAGCTGCTCAAGATGCACCGCCAGATGGCCGACGTCATGAAGATGATGGGCGGCGGCAAGGGCAAGGGCATGGCCGGCGCGCTCGGCAAGATGTTCGGGATCGGCGGCGGGGGCGGCATGCCCCAGCCGACGCCGGAGCAGCTCGAGGCGCTGCAGAAGCAGATGGGCGGCAAGCTGCCCGACTTCCCCGGCGGCGCCGGCGGCCTTCCACCGATGCCGAAGGGCGTTCCCGGCCTGCCGGGCCTCGGCGGCGGCAAGATCCCCGGTCTTCCGGGAATCGGCGGCTTCCCGTTCGGAGGCAAGAAGAAGTGAGTTTCTAGAGTTTCGCCGTCATCCCGGGGCCGCGCAGCGGAGCCCGGGACCCATAACCGCACCGGACGCCAGACTTGGCCCAGCCGGAGGTTATGGGTTCCCGCCTTCGTGGGAATGACGACGAGAAGTTTGATCACCAGGACACGTCAAAGGAGAAATCGAATGTCCCTGAAGATCCGTCTGACCCGCGCCGGCGCCAAGAAGCGCCCGTACTACCGCATCGTCGTCGCCGACGCGCGTTCCCCGCGTGACGGCCGCTTCATCGAAAAGGTCGGCACCTACGACCCGATGAAGCCGAAGGACGACGCCGGCCGCGTCACCCTCGAGACCGACAAGATCCAGGCCTGGCTCGCCAAGGGCGCCCAGCCGACCGACCGCGTCCTGCGCTTCCTCGATGCCGCCGGCCTCATGAAGCGTCCGGCCCGCAACAACCCGCAGAAGGCCGTTCCGGGCAAGAAGGCCCAGGAGCGCGCTGCCGCCCGCGCCGAGGCCGCTGCCTCCGCCGAAGGCGAGGCTGCGTAAGGTCGGTGAGTCGGGGGCGTCCAGGCAGGCCAGGCTCCAACCCTCTCCCCTCCGTGGGAGAGGGTGACCCTCGCGTCAGCAAGGGTCGGGAGAGGGGCCGTGTTCCTCGGAACTCCCCCTCTCCCGGCTCGCGCCGCTCGCCACCCTCTCCCGCGGAGGGGAGAGGGTTGGTCCTCGTCGGCGAATTCGGCCGCGCCCATGGCCTCAAGGGCGAAGTGCGGCTGAAATCCTACACCGGCGATCCCCTGGCGATCGCCTCTTACGGCCCGCTCACCACGGCGGATGGCCGAAACGTTTCCCTGAAGAAAAATGCCCGCCAGGCCCCCGGCGGCGCGCCCGACATGCTGATCGTGCAGGTCGAGGGCGTGACCACCCGCGAGGCCGCCGAAGCCCTCAACCGCACCGAGCTCTATCTCGAACGCGACAAGCTTCCGCCCCCGGAGGAGGAGGACGAGTTCCTGCTCGCCGACCTGATCGGGCTCCCGGTCCAGGACGAGGCCGGAACGGTGGTGGGCACCATCATGGACGTGCCCAATTACGGCGGCGGCGACCTGCTCGAAATCGCACCCGCCCGGAGGGGCGCGACGGCGCTTCTCCCCTTCACGAAAGACTTCGTGCCGGCGGTCGAGATCGAGCGAAAGCGCGTCGTCGTGGCGCTGCCGGACGATTTCTTCGAGCCCGCGCGGCCAGAGCCGGAGAACGAGGACCCGGCGTGACCTTCCAAGCCACGATCCTGACCCTTTATCCCGACATGTTTCCCGGGCCCCTCGGCATGTCGCTCTCGGGCGATGCGCTCGCGCGCGGCGTCTGGACGCTGACGGCCAGGAACATCCGCGACCACGGTCTCGGCCGCCACCGCACGGTGGACGACACGCCCGCGGGCGGCGGTCCCGGCATGGTGCTGCGCTGCGACGTGCTCGGCCAGGCCATCGACGCCAACGTGCCCGAAGACGATCCGCGGCCGAAGCTCCTCATGAGCCCGCGCGGCAAGCCGCTCCGCCAGGACCGGGTGCGCGAACTGGCAGCCGGGCCGGGCGTCGTCATCGTCTGCGGCCGCTTCGAAGGCGTGGACGAGCGCGTGATCGAGGGCAGGGGGCTCGAAGAGGTCTCCATCGGCGATTACGTGCTCTCCGGCGGCGAGATGGCGGCCTTCGTGCTGCTCGACGCCTGCGTGCGTCTGCTCCCCGGCGTCATGGGCAAGGAAGCCTCCGGCACCGAGGAGAGCTTCGAGACCAACCGCCTCGAATACCCGCACTACACCCGCCCTCGGGAATGGGAGGGCCGCACGATCCCCGAGGTGCTGCTCAACGGCAACCACGCCGCCATCGAGAAATGGCGGCGGGAGGAATCGGAGCGCATCACCCGCGAGCGGCGGCCGGATCTTCTCGGGTAACCGTTCGGCTGAGGCCCAGCCTCCATTTGAGGTTCACACCTGCGCTCCCCAGCAGGATGAGCGCGATGCCGCCCCACTGGACCGGCGAGAGATCACGCCCATAGGCGACGTAATCCACCAGGATCGCCACCGCCGGATACACGAAGGACAACACCGCCACCCGCGTCGTCGGCAGCTTCTGCAGGGCCGAATAGAGCAGGATGTACATGAGGCTGGTGTGCACCATGCCCACGGTGGCGAGATAGCCCCACGGCCCGGCCTCGGCCGGCAGCGCGGAAAAATCGGCGAGCGGCGCCAGCATCAGAACGCCGAGCGCCACCTGGACCAGGGCGATGAGATGGGGCGGGATGCCTTTCAGGCGCTTGGTCACGATGGACGCGACCGCATAGAGCGCGGCCGCGCCCAGGGCGAGGCCGATCCCGGCCAGATAGCCGCCGGTGAGCGAGAAGCCGGCAGGGTCGATCTTCACCACCAGCAAGAGCCCCGCGAAGGCAAGGGCGATGAAGCCGAGGGCATCGGCCGTGGGACGCTCGCCGAACAGCACCACGCCGAGGAGGATCAGGAAGAAGGGCTGCATGTTGTAGACGGTCGTGGCGATGGAGATCGACACGAGATCGTAGGCCGAGAACAGCAGCACCCAGTTCAGCACGATGGCGACGCCGCCGAGGAGGCAGAGGAGAAAGGTCTGTTTCGTGAAGCGCCAGGGGCTGAGCAATCCGCGCCAGCCGCAATAGGCCAGGAGGCAGATTGCCCCGAAGAGGCAGCGGAAGAACACTACGTTCCAGATCGACTGGCCTGACTCGATGACGAAATACCCGATGGTGCCCGAGATCGTCATGGCGGCCACCATCTCCAGCCCGCCGCCGCGTTCCGCTTGGTTTTTCATAGGTGCCTCCCGCGATGATGACGCACTTTACGCTCCGCTGCGGGCGCCGTATTGTCGCGTTCGAAGGCGATTATCGGAAAAAGGCTTCGATCCGATGGCTCCCGTGCTCAAGAAGCTCCGAAATGAAAATCAGGCACTCGACGAGATCGACCGGGCCCTGATCGGAGCGCTTTCCGAGAACGCTCGCCAGCCCCTGGCCGAGCTCGCCCGCTGCGTCGGCCTGTCGGCCCCGAGCGTCGCCGAGCGGCTACGCCGTCTCGAAGAAGCAGGGCTGGTGAACGGCTATACGGTCGATCTCGACCACCGGGCCCTGGGCTACAGCCTGACCGCCATCGTGCGGATCAAGCCCCTGCCGGGCCAGCTCCACATGGTGGAGAAGCTTCTGGTCGAGAGCCCGGAGGTGATCGAGTGCGACAAGGTCACGGGGGACGATTGCTACATCGCCCGCTATGTCCTGCGCAGCATCGACGAACTCGACCCGATCCTGGACAAGATCGCTCAGCGGGCCCAGACCAGCACCTCGATCGTCAAGGCGACGCCGGTCAAGCGCAGGCTGCCGCCCTTGGGGGCCGGATAGGGCGCCGATTGCCCATCGACAATCCGCCCGAACTCCTGTATACGCGCGGCCTCAACTTAAAACAGGACGCCGAAATCCCGCGGGTTCTGAGTTCGCTCGGGCCACGCAACGGCAGGAGTATAGACCATGAACATCATTCAGCAGCTCGAGCAGGAGCAGATCGCCAAGCTCGGCAAGACCATCCCCGATTTCCAGCCCGGCGACACCGTCATCGTCAACGTGAAGGTGAAGGAAGGCGAGCGCACCCGCGTCCAGGCCTACGAGGGCGTCTGCATCGCCCGCTCCGGCGGCGGCCTGCAGGAGAGCTTCACGGTCCGCAAGATCTCCTACGGCGAAGGCGTCGAGCGCGTGTTCCCGATCCACTCGCCGAACATCGATTCCATCAAGGTCGTGCGCCGCGGTGCCGTCCGTCGCGCCAAGCTCTACTACCTGCGCGACCGTCGCGGTAAGTCCGCCCGTATCGCCGAGCGCGCCGACCGCGCGAACAAGGCTCCGGCCGCAGCCGAGTAAGGCTCTTCCGCCACCGGCAGTTCCAAAAAGCGCGGCCGTGAGCCGCGCTTTTTGCATATCGGGGCAAGCTTCGCGGCTGAGGCGAAAAATTATTGCGCTTGGCCGCTCGCCAGCTATGCGATGCTTTCAAAGCCCTGCGCTTCCGGGACATCTTTTCTCGGCGCCCGAGTAACGCTAAGACCAGACAACCTCTTCATCGTTGGAATGGAAACAATGGCCAATCCCCGCACCCTCTACGACAAGATCTGGGACGACCACGTCGTCGATCGGCAGGATGACGGGACGTGCCTTCTCTATATCGACCGCCATCTCGTGCACGAGGTGACGAGCCCGCAGGCCTTCGAGGGCCTGCGCGTGGCCGGCCGCAAGGTGCGCGCGCCGCACAAGACCCTGGCGGTGGTCGATCACAACGTCCCCACCACCGACCGCTCCCAGGGCATCGAGGATCCCGAATCCGCCACCCAGGTCGAGACCCTGGCCCAGAACGCCCGCGATTTCGGCGTCGAGTACTACAACGAGCTCGACGTCCGTCAGGGCATCGTCCACGTGATCGGGCCGGAGCAGGGCTTCACCCTCCCGGGCATGACCATCGTGTGCGGCGACAGCCACACCTCGACCCACGGCGCCTTCGGGGCGCTGGCCCACGGCATCGGCACGTCGGAGGTCGAGCACGTGCTCGCCACCCAGACGCTGATCCAGCGCAAGGCCAAGAACATGCGCGTGACCGTCGACGGGCAGCTGCCCGCCGGCGTCACCGCGAAGGACATCATCCTGGCCATCATCGGCGAGATCGGCACCGCCGGCGGCACCGGCCACGTGATCGAGTATGCCGGCGAAGCCATCCGCTCGCTCTCGATGGAAGGCCGGATGACGATCTGCAACATGTCGATCGAGGGCGGGGCCCGCGCCGGCATGGTGGCCCCGGACGAGAAGACCTACGCCTATCTCAAGGACCGCCCCAAATCGCCCAAGGGCGAGGCCTGGGATGCGGCCGTGCGCTACTGGGACACCCTGCGCACGGACGAGGGCGCGCATTTCGACACCGAAATCCGGCTCGACGCCGCCAACCTGCCGCCCATCGTCACCTGGGGCACGAGCCCGGAGGACGTGATCTCGGTGGCCGGCGTGGTGCCGAACCCGGACGACATCCAGGACGAGAACAAGCGCCGCTCCAAGTGGCGGGCGCTGGAATATATGGGCCTCAAGCCAGGCACGAAGATCACCGACATCACGCTCGACCGCGTCTTCATCGGCTCGTGCACCAACGGCCGCATCGAGGACCTGCGCGCGGTGGCCAAGGTGGTCGAGGGCAAGAAGGTCCATCCGTCGGTCAACGCCATGATCGTGCCCGGCTCCGGCATCGTGAAGATGCAGGCCGAGGCCGAGGGCCTCGACAGGATCTTCAAGGAAGCCGGCTTCGACTGGCGCGAGCCCGGCTGCTCCATGTGCCTGGCCATGAACGCCGACCGCCTGGCGCCGAACGAGCGCTGCGCCTCGACCTCGAACCGCAATTTCGAGGGCCGTCAGGGCTTCAAGGGCCGCACCCATCTCGTCTCCCCCGCCATGGCGGCGGCGGCGGCCATCGCGGGCCGGTTCGTGGACATCCGCGACTGGAAGTGATCCGCGTCGCGACGCGACACGAAAAAAGGCGGCGACCCGTGAGGTCGCCGCCTTTTTCATGAAGGGCGTCAGGCCTCAGTCCACATAGACCCGGCGGCCGGCCACGACCTGGCGGCAGATCTCGACCGGGCGGCGGACCACGGCGCCGCTGGGGCGGACGTGCTGGCGAATGACCGTACGGCAGACCGTACGGGTGCGGGCCGGGCGCACGCGGCGCTCGATCACCCGCTGGCGGACCACCGGACGACGCTCGCGGATTTCACGCACTTCCCGCACCGTGTGGTGACGGCCGTGGTCGCCGACGCCGACCCGCACGTTGAACTCCTGCGCCGAAGCCGCGCCGGAACCGAACGCCACCAGCCCGGCCGTGGCCAGGATCGTCAGAAATTTACGCATCGTTGCCTCATGGAGAATGGAAATGAGGTGCATTCAACGCCATGGTGAGGAGGCTGTTCCGTTCCAGGGCGCATGACAGATCTGCGTGCCGCGACGGAACGGTGTGGAAGTCGAAGGGAGAGCGTGATGAACGAACGGGATCGGGAGGCGCGGGAGGCCCTGGAGCGGGTCCGGCGCGATTCGGAGACCTTCGGCTCCTCGGCCCTTGCGCGCATGGGCAACCGGGCGCGGGACCATTTCGGCGGCAAGGACGCGGTCGGAACCGGCGAGCAGGGCGGCACCGATCCGGTCGAGCTGTGGGGCCGGCGCATTGGCCGGGCCCTGTCGCTTGTGGGCGTGGTGATCCTTGCCTTATGGCTTGCCGTGCAACTGCGCCTTCTGTGATCCAATGACCGACACGACCCCGACCGCACTCGCGAACCTGCACGCCCCGTCCCTGGCCGATCTCGAGCTTCTGGCGCAGGAGGCCTACGAGCGCCTGCCGGAGGCGTTCCGTCAGCTCTGCGAAGGCGTCGTCATCAAGGTGGACGACTTTCCCGACGACGAGACCCTGCGCGAGATGGAGTGCGAGACGCCCTTCGACCTGCTCGGCCTCTTCCGCGGCGTCGGCCTGGCGCAGGGCGGCGCCATGATGCAGACCGGCCAGTTCCCCAACATGGTCTGGCTCTACCGCCGCCCGATCCTCGATTACTGGGCCGAGCACGAGGAAAGCCTCGGCCACCTCATCACCCATGTGCTCGTCCACGAGATCGGTCACCATTTCGGCCTGTCCGACGAGGACATGGAGGCCATCGAGGCGGCGGCGGGCTGAAAGCCGCCGTCCTCAACCCAGGAACCATGCCGTGCAGTGGCTGTTTCCCCCTTCATTCCGAGGAGGAGAAACGATGTCGAGCCGCTGCCTGACTGCCACCGCCCTTGCCGCCGCCTTCGCGATGGCGTCCCTGACGCCGGCCCTGGCCGACCGCGAGCCCACGGCCGAGGAGCGGGTCCGCATCGAGGAGGCGATGCGGGCTGCGGGCTATACGGCATGGGAGGAGATCGAGCTGGACGACGACGTCTGGGAGGTGGACGACGCGCGCGCCGCCGACGGCACCCAGTATGACCTGACACTCGATCCCGAGACGCTCCGGATCACGGGCCGCGAGGAGGATTGAGGCCGAGGCCCGAGCCTCAGCTCCCCTGCAGGATCCAGTAGCTCACCGGGTTGTCCGGACAGACGCTCGGCCCGCATTCGGCGAAGACCGCGAGCACGTTCGCGGCGGTGACCCCGATGACGAGCCAGACGGCGGCCTTCTCGAACAGGCCGAGGCGCGGCGCGTCGCCGGGCGCGGCGAACTGGCGGTCGAACAGCAGGATCGCCGCGATCAGCACGATGGCGGCCGCGAAGCAGATGAAGGCCCAGGTGTAGTAGTGGTAGCCCAGGACGGCCGAGCCGTAGCCCGGATCGCCCGGGGCGATGTGCAGCAGAACCTGCCGCATGGCGAAGACCGCGCCCAGCACGGCCGCGAGGAGCGAGAGCGCATAATGGCTGGGGCGCGGGCCGAAGCGCAGATTCAGGATCGGCCCGACCGCGAGCGCCGCGAAGGCGACCCGCTGCAGCAGGCACAACGGACAGGGCAGCTCCTGCAGCGCGACCTGGAAGACGAAGGCCGCGACGAGGACGAGCGCGATGCCATAGAGCCCGAGGGCGTTGAGGGTCACGGCAAGGCGCGGCGTCATCATGGTCCGGAGACGGTTCCTAGAAGGACAGGGGGAGCCTGTCGGTCGCGTGGTGCAGGTAATCGGCCACGGACAGGACGAGAGACAGGCCGAAGAGCCCGAAGGCGAGGGCGCGGCGCCCCCGCCACGCGGCGAGCATCGTCGCCGCGAAAAGCAGGAAGAGGATCATCTGGTCCATGGGATGCTCCCGGCGGCCACGGCCGCTTCCGGGGAAGGCCCGGATCAGCGAACGGCGGGATGGTCGGAGATGACCAGCGGCGTGCCGCCGACGCGCCAGCGCTCGGGAGCCACGAGGACCCGCCGCCGCTTCTGCGCCTCGAAGTCCAGCGGAGGCTTCGCGTTGTTGATGAAGCGGCCGATCTGCTGCTGGAAATCGGCTCCGTCGCGCCAGAAGCCCACATTCACGAAGGTGGTCCAGCGCGGGTCCAGGTTCCAGACCATCCAGGGGAACTGCTTCTGATCCTCCACGCGGCTGAGGAACTCGCTGATCAGCCCGGACCGGTCGGCGATCGTCGCCTGCTCCGACCAGTACTTGAGGAACTCGTCCTCTCGGCCCTTCTTGATCCGCCATTCCACCAGGACGATCCGGGTGGGCGTCGTCTCCTGCCCGACGACGACCTGCTCCGTCCGTTGGGCCGGGGCCTCCTGGGCCAGGGACATGGCCGGCATGAGCGCCAGGCCCAGGGCGGCCGCAAGGCGAGCGGTTCGGAACAGCCGGACAGGATTGAAGGAAGTATTCATCACGAGCCCCCGAGGAAATGCATTCGCAATTGTTAGACGGGTCGTCTGTAAGGGCCAAGCTTAAACAGGTGACCTATCGCAGAGGATGGTTAATCCCTTCGTCGAACGCAGGGGCTTCGATCCGACATTCTGCAGGATCCGTGCGAATGTTTATTGCCGAAAGCACCCGGTGAACCGCCATTCCTCTGAGGAAATCGGCCCCGCTTCCGCGCAAAGCCTTCGAGGTCCGGCGCATCCCGTCGAGGCGCGACCATGATTGGCCTAGTCGCGGGTGTGCGGCTTTGGTAAGAGCGTCATCGCGGCAAACCAGACGCCGCGCGAGGATGGGAAGGCCATGGACAAGTTCACAGTGTTGGAGAGCGTCGCGGCGCCGCTGCGGATCATCAATATCGACACCGATATGATCATCCCCAAGCAGTACCTGAAGACGATCAAGCGCACGGGACTGGGCAAGGGCCTCTTCTCCGAGATGCGCTACCGCGAGGACGGTTCGGAGAACCCGGACTTCGTGCTCAACCAGCCGGCCTACCGCAATGCCAAGATCCTGGTCGCCGGCGACAATTTCGGCTGCGGCTCGTCGCGCGAGCACGCGCCCTGGGCGCTGCTCGATTTCGGCATCCGCTGCGTGATCTCCACAAGCTTCGCCGACATCTTCTACAACAACTGCTTCCAGAACGGCATTCTGCCGATCAAGGTCTCGCCCGAAGACCTGGAGAAGCTCTTCGACGATGCCGAGCGCGGCGCCAACGCGACGCTCACCGTCGACCTGGAGAACCAGGAGATCCGCGGCCCCGACGGCGGCTCGGTCAAGTTCGACATCGACCCGTTCCGCAAGCACTGCCTGCTCAACGGCCTCGACGGCATCGGGCTGACCATGGAGAAGGGCGCCTCCATCGACACCTTCGAGAAGAAGCTCGCCGAGCGCCCCTGGGCGTGAGGCGAAGGGCTCACCGGCGCGCCCTGACGCAGATGAACTCGGGCGCGCGCGAGAGCCTGTCGAAGATCCGTTCCGAGACCTGCCGCATCTCCGGAAGGGGCTGCGGCTCCACGAGCCGGTAGAAGGTCCATCCGGCGTCGCTCAGGGCGTTCAGCGTCTCGGACAGGGGCCGGCGGTAGGCCTCCACATAGGGATGGGGCTCGCCGAATCCCGTCCAGTGCAGGCCGTAGCGGGCCCGCTCGAAATAGACGCCGTCTCCCCGGATCTTCTCGTTCGTCCAGTCCGCCATCGGGTGGGACATGGAGAAGACCAGGATCCCGCCGGGCCGGGTCACGCGCCGGAACTCGCGAAACACCGCCGCCAGATCCTCCATGTAGTCGAGCGCCAGGGCGCAGACGACCTTGTCGAAGGCGCCGTCCTGCAGCCACGCCAGCGGCCGGGCCAGATCGCCGGTTCGAAAGGTCGCGGCCAGGCCGTCGCAGCGGCGGCGCGCGAGATCGATCATTTCCGGCGTGATGTCGAAACCGTGAACCGTGGCGCCTTCCCGCGCCAGGGCCTCGCTGTAGATGCCCGGCCCGCAGCCCGCGTCGAGGACGTGGAGGTCCCTGACCTCGCCCAGCAGCGCCATCGTGGCGGGGCGCTCGTAGAGCCCGTTATGGGGCTTGGTCGGCGCAAGAGCCGCATACCGGTCGGCGAAGGCGGAATAGGCGCGGCGGGCGATGGGCTCGCCGAAAGGGGGCTGATCGGTCATGGGCGGCCTCGGCAGGGATCGGGAGAAGGATAAAAAGCCCGGTTTCCATATATTAACCAAATTGCCCGCACACTGGGGGGCATGATCCGATTCATTGCTCCAGCGATTCTCGCTCTCGCCGGGCTGGCTGCCGCGACGCCGGCATCCGCCCAGGCCGACTTCAATTCCTGCCTGTCGGGCCTTCGCAGCCAGGCTGCCGCGAAGGGCATTTCCGGTCAGGCCTTCGACGCCGCGACCCGCGGCATCGCGCCGGACCTCAAGATCCTCGAGCTCATGCAGAGCCAGCCCGAGTTCAAGACCGAGATCTGGGACTACCTCGCGGCGCTCGTGGACGAGCAGCGCGTGGAGGACGGCATGGCCGCCATGCGCCAATGGGGCAGGGCGCTGGCCAATGCGGAGGCGCGCTTCGGCGTCGACCGGCACATGATCGCCGGCGTCTGGGGCGTGGAATCCGATTTCGGCAAGAATTTCGGCGACCGTCCCCTCGTCCAGTCCCTCTCGACCCTCGCCTGCTACGCGCCGCGCCGCCGCGAATACTTCACCGGCGAGCTGATGGCGACGCTCAAGATCGTGCAGGACGGCGACATCGATCCGGCTTCCCTGCGCGGCTCCTGGGCCGGCGCCTTCGGCCACACCCAGTTCATGCCCTCGACCTTCCAGCGCCTCGCGGTGGACGGCGACGGGGACGGGCGGCGCGACATCGTGAACTCCGTTCCCGACGCGGTCGCGTCCACGGCCAACTTCCTGAAGCGGGCCGGGTGGAACAGCAGCCTTCCCTGGGGCTACGAGGTCCGCCTGCCGGCGAACTTCAATGCCAAGCTGGCCGGGCGCAAGGCCAAGCGTCCCCTGTCCTCCTGGGCCGCCATGGGCGTGACCCGCATCGACGGGCGTCCGCTCTCGGGCAACTACCCGGCGGGCATTCTCATCCCGGCAGGGGTGAACGGCCCGGCCTTCGTCGTCACCAAGAACTTCGACGCTCTCTACTCCTACAACGCCGCCGAATCCTACGGCCTCGCCATCGCGCTTCTCGGCGACCGCCTGAAGGGGCAGCCCGGCATCCGCACCGCCTGGCCCACCGACGATCCGCCGCTCTCGCGCGCCCAGCGCAAGGAGCTGCAGAGCCTGCTGCTGGCGCGCGGCTACGACATCGGCGAAGTGGACGGCAAGATCGGCTCCAAGACCCGTGAGGCCATCAAGGACGTGGAGCGCCAGCTCGGCATGCAGCAGCGCGGCCGCCCCGGCGCCAAGGTGCTGCAGGCGCTCAGGGGATAATCCTCCTCCCGTCGTTCCGGGCCCGGCTCCGCCGGCCCGGACCGGCCATGCGTCCTCCGCCTAACGGTCAAGGCGACAAGCGCTTGCCAAGCCTGGGCTCCCGCGCCTAAACCCGCGCATGGTCGCCCGGATGCGCTTCCGGGTCCCACGAGCCACTTCGAGCGAGGACACCCCCACCATGGCAACGCACAAGCTTCTCCTTCTCCCCGGCGACGGCATCGGCCCGGAGGTCATGCGCGAGGTCGAGAAGATCGTGGGCTGGTTCCGCAAGCGGGGCGTCGGGTTCGAGACCGAGACGGATCTCGTCGGCGGCTCGGCCTACGACGCCCACGGCGCAGCCATCTCGGAAGCCGCCATGGACAAGGCCCAGGAGGCCGATGCGGTGCTCTTCGGCGCGGTCGGCGGTCCGAAATGGGACAGCGTGCCTTACGCGGTGCGCCCCGAGGCGGGCCTGCTGCGCCTGCGCAAGGATCTCGGCCTCTTCGCCAATCTCCGCCCGGCCATCTGCTATCCGGCGCTGGCGGACGCCTCCTCGCTCAAGCGCGAGGTGGTCGAGGGCCTCGACATCATGATCGTGCGCGAGCTCACGGGCGGCGTCTATTTCGGCGAGCCGAAGGAGATCGTGACCCTGGAGGACGGCTCGCAGCGCGCCGTCGACACGCAGGTCTACACCACCATGGAGGTGGAGCGCATCGCCCGCGTCGCCTTCGACCTCGCCAGGAAGCGCCGCAACAAGGTCTCCTCGGCCGAGAAGTTCAACGTGATGAAGACCGGCGTGTTCTGGCGCCAGGTCGTCACGCGCATCCACAAGGGGGAGTTCTCCGACGTGGAGCTCGAGCACGTGCTGGCCGACAACTGCGCCATGCAGCTCGTGCGCTATCCGAAGCAGTTCGACGTGATCGTCACCGACAACCTGTTCGGCGACATCCTGTCCGACATCGCCGCCATGCTTACCGGCTCGCTCGGCATGCTGCCCTCCGCCTCGCTCGGCGCGGAAGATCCCAAGACCGGCAGCCGCAAGGCGCTCTACGAGCCGGTGCACGGCTCCGCGCCGGACATCGCCGGCAAGGGCCTCGCCAACCCCATCGCCATGATCGGCTCGTTCGGCATGGCCCTGCGCTATTCCTTCGGCCTGCTCGAAGAGGCCGACCGCCTCGACGACGCCATCGCCCGCGTGCTGGCCTCCGGCACCCGTACCAAGGATATCGCGGGCCCGGGCATGAACGCGGTCGGCACCCAGGATCTGGGCGACGCGATCATCAAGGAACTGGAAGCCCGCTCCTAAACCTACAACACTGCGCGAATGGAAAGCCCCGGATCGTCCGGGGCTTTTTCGTCAACGGATGGAGCCGGTCGTGTCGATATCCGCGAAGGGATTGCTGGCGCCCACGAAGGGGCCGTTGGTGATCGGATCGGGCAGAAGGCCCATGCCGAACTGGCCGCCGGCCGGCGCATAGGGCGGGCTGTTCAGATAGGACTGGACCTGCCCGTAGCCCGAGGCGCCCGGGCTGATCGAGTTCGGGGCCACGACGTTGCCCGGATCCAGGAAGCTGCGGGGCTGGACGCGCAGGACCAGCGGACGTTCGGTTTGCGCTTCGGCCGCGACCGAGAAAGCCGAGGCCGCAGCCAGCGAAGCCAAACCGATGACGGCGAAGCGGCGCATGTTCAATCTCCGAAAATGGCGCCCGCCACCACGACCGGCGGGCTGACAGAACAAGGCGCCTTCGATTATTTTGTTCCCACATTGACCTAGCGTCACAATGGGAGCCCTTGCCGATGATGGACCGCCCGCGCCACGATCTCCGGCTTCCCGGCAAGGATCGCCTGACCGTTCTGGGCGACACGCCTCTCGTGGCCGAGACGCCCGAGGAGCTTCTGGACGACGAGACGACCCCGGTCGAACGATTCTTCGTGCGCAACAACGGATTGCTGCCGCAGCCGGCGACGGAGCCCGACGCGTGGCGCTTCACCGTGGACGGCGAGGTGGAGCGTCCGCTCGACCTCACCCTGGCCGAGCTGAAGAGCCGCTTTCCGGTCAAGACCTTCCGCATGGTGCTGGAATGCGGCGGCAACGGCCGCTCCTTCTACGAACCTCCGGCGGAAGGCAATCCCTGGACGAATGGCGGCGTCGGCTGCGCCGAATGGACCGGCGTCTCCCTCGCGGACGTGCTGCGGGCGGCGGGGCTGAAGGAAACCGCGCTCCACACCGCCCATTACGGGGCCGATCCGGACAAGACCGGCAGCCGCGCCACACCCTCTATCTCCCGTGGAATGCCCATCGCGAAGGCCCTGGAGGAGCACACGCTCCTGGCCTTCGCCATGAACGGCAAGCCGCTGCCCTTCCTGCATGGCGGGCCGCTGCGCCTCGTGGTGCCGGGCTGGCCGGGATCGTTGAGCCAGAAATGGCTCGAGCGCATCTGGATCCGCGACCGGGAGCACGACGGCCCGGGCATGACCGGCCTGTCCTACCGCCTGCCGGTCCATCCCGTCGCCCCGGGCTCCAACGTGAAAGGCGTGGCGCTGCGCGTGCTCGAATCGATGCCCGTGCGCAGCATCGTCACGGCGCCCGCCGACCAGAGCCGCCTTCCTCCGGGCACCCGGCAGGTCGAGGTGCGCGGCGCGGCCTGGGCGGGCGACGGCCAGGTGGCGCGGGTGGACCTTTCCCTCGACGGCGGCGCGACCTGGATCGCAGCGGCGCTCAAGCCCCCGCGCAACCGCTACGACTGGGTGCGCTGGAGCGCGGCGCTGACCCTGCCGGGGGACGGCTATTACGAGATTGTCGCCCGCGCGACCGACGCCGAGGGCCGCGCCCAGCCGTTCCGGGCCGCGGGCTGGAACCCGAACGGCTACGGCTGCAACGTCATGCACCGGGTCGCGGTTACGGTCGGCCCGGATTCCTGACGCCGAGGGAGGCGGTCCGCGCTCCGGGACCGCAGGTCTGCGCCCGCTGGGCCTCGGCCCGGGCGAAGATCGCCTTCAGGGAAGGATCGTCTGTTCGCAGGAGAGACACCTTGTCGATGAGGCAGGCCAGCTGCGCCTCCTCCACGGCCTGTTCACCGCCGCCGCAAAGCCAGCCCTGAAAGGCGAAATTCGCCTCCGGGTCCGCGAAGCGGAAAGCCTGGCATTCCTGCTCGGAGGCACCCGCCAGGGTCACGGCGGCGGCCTCGACCGGCCCGAATTTCGTGGGAACGAGACGGCTCTGGGCGTCGCGGGTCACGGACAGGCCCGCCTCGGCCGCCCGGCGCACGATGTCGACGAAGAAGCTGCGGGACGGTTCGGTGAAGCCCTGGACGACGCTGATGCGCCCGTGTCCCGCCTCGCCGAAGCCGCCCAGGACCAGCGTGTCCTCGCGGCCGCCGCTCACATGCTCGCGCGCCTGGACGCGAAGGGGGAGGGTGTCCTGGTCGATGCCGTAGAGGGGAGGGGAGGCCGAGATCGGCCGCCACTGGGGCGGGGGCGCGATCAGGACGGAGGCGGGAATCGCCCCGATGGGCCGTGGGGCCTCGGTCTTCTCCTGGTTCTGCGCCAGATAAACCAAGACGCCGATGCTCAGGCCGGACAGAAGGATGGTCCGCAGCCAGGGCAGGGGCCTGCGCACACGCCGGTGGGAGCGCTCGTCCCAATCGTCGGGCGCGTCGTCCTCGTCCCAATCGTCAAAGATGGCCTGTCGCATGGTGCTGTGATCGAACCTGCATCTCGGTCTGACAGCCATGTTCTACAGTAGCGCTTGCGAATGTTCGAAAGCTTTCGCTAAGCAACGTAAACGGAAGGTTAAGAGCCGACGGCACGCCACCCATGAGCACCCCCATGACCCCGCCCCTGATCCGCCTTGCGGAGCCGGCCGATGCGCCCGCCGTCGCGGCGCTGATCCGGGGCCGGGGAGGCGACCACGCCTGTGCCCTGGGCGTCGGCCGCTTCGACCTTTCGGCCGGCGTGCCTGCGGCGGAAACCCCTTGTGGCGAAGAGATCGCTTGACGAAATCCGGTCTTTGGTGTGTTGCTGACAACCCAAGCTCGGCGACCCGGGTCTTCGGATGGACGATGGCAATGACGCTGCTCAACACCACGACGAGCAAAACGAAAACCGTCACGACGGCCGTGAAAACGGCCGAGTAGCCTCGTCGTCCCCGGTCCTCTCTCCCGTCGGGGCGAGAGGCGACACCCCGATCGAGGGTTCCTATATACCGGGGAGAGCGACAACAGGAGAAGTCCAATGGGTTACAAGGTGGCCGTCGTCGGCGCGACAGGCAATGTGGGCCGCGAGATGCTCGACATCCTCGCCGAGCGGGCCTTTCCGGCCGACGAGGTGGTGGCGCTGGCCTCGCGTCGGAGTCAGGGAACGGAAATTTCCTTCGGCGACAAGACGCTGAAGGCGAAGACCCTCGACACATACGATTTCTCCGACATCGATCTGTGCCTCATGTCCGCCGGCGGCGAGATCTCGAAGGAATGGTCGCCCAGGATCGCGGCCCAGGGCGCGGTGGTGATCGATAATTCCTCCGCCTGGCGCTACGACGCCGACGTGCCGCTGGTGGTGCCTGAGGTGAACGCGGAAGCCGTCCGCGAGATGAAGAAGGGCATCATCGCCAACCCGAACTGCTCCACGGCGCAGCTCGTGGTGGCGCTCAAGCCGCTCCACGACCATGCCACCATCAGGCGCGTCGTCGTCTCGACCTACCAGTCCGTGTCCGGCGCGGGCAAGGACGGCATGGACGAGCTCGACCGCCAGACCAAGGCGCTCTACTCGCTGCAGGACGTGCAGGAGAAGAAGTTTCCTAAGCGCATCGCCTTCAACCTGATCCCCCACATCGACGTGTTCATGGAGGACGGGTTCACGAAGGAAGAGTGGAAGATGATGGCGGAGACCAAGAAGATCCTGGATCCCAAGATCAAGCTCACCGCCACCTGCGTGCGCGTGCCGGTCTTCATCGGCCATTCGGAGGCCGTGAACGTGGAGTTCGAGAAGCCGATCATTGCCGACGAGGCCCGCGAGATCCTGCGCTCCGCGCCGGGCGTGGTCGTGATCGACAAGCGCGAGCCCGGCGGCTACATCACGCCCCACGAGGCGGCCGGCGAGGACGCCACCTACATCTCCCGCATCCGCGAGGACATCACCGTCGAGAACGGCATCGCCTTCTGGTGCGTCTCCGACAACCTGCGCAAGGGCGCGGCCCTCAACGCGGTGCAGATCGCCGAGGCGATGGTGAACCGCGGCCTGCTCCCTGCCAAGAAGCAAGCGGCGTAAGCCTCACGTTCCTTCAAAGCGAAAGGCCGGGAATGGAGCCCATTCCCGGCCTTTTTCATGTCGCGACGTGGAAGCCGTCAGATGAAGAAGAAGTCCTTGTGGGTGAGGGTCTCGCCCTCCTTCTTCTGGAGCTTGAAGCTGGCGATCTCCACCATGGCCTTGCGGCCCGAGCCGTCCACGTCCCAGTACAGCTTCTTGCCCTTGAGGATGAAGAAGTCGTCCTTGTCGGTGGCCTTGCTGCCCTTCTTGAAGTAGC
>NZ_JBHSBQ010000130.1:0-39283 GCF_042650665.1 Microvirga sp. GCM10011540
CCGCCCCGGAGACGGTGCTACGGCCGGCTGCACAACCCCGGCCAACGCCGCCGGCCACCCCAGCCGTAGCGCCACGACCGATAATGCACTAATATTAACCTCGGACCACCTCGTGGGGGCCGGCCAACCGAAGCACCTCAACAATCGGATCGAACAGGATCATCGTGCAGTCAAAAGACGGGTCCGGCCGATACTCGGGTCCAGGTCAATGAACACCGCTCGCGCGATCCTGAGCGGCATGGAAATAGTGCACATGATGCGCAAAGGACAAGCGAAGTACGCCGGCAATCGGCACCCCTCACTCGCTGAGTAGTTCGAGTGGCTCGCTGCATGACTGTCGTGGGAGGCTCGCTTCTATCCTACTGTCTCAGCTCGAGAGTTGTAACAGAACCCAATTCATAACTTGACACAGAATAGGCGGGTTCCAAATACTCGCTCCCGTACCTTGCCTGGGTTTTGCCCTCCTCGTCAAAGAATCGCTCCATGCCTCTCGACCCACAGCTGCGCGATGACATCATTATCTCCGTCGAGCAGGGCTTCGACGCGCAGATCGCCTTTTCCCAGGCGCTGATCCGCTTCCCGTCGACACGAGGCGCGGAGCATACCATACAAGACTTCGTTTTTAGGGCGCTCGCCGACCGTGGCTACGCCATGGACCGTTTCGAAATGGACCGTCAGGCGATCGAAAGCCACCCGGGAGGCTCCCCGTGGTCGAGTGAGCACTCGATCGCGCCGATCGTCGTCGGCATTCATCGGCCGCGCGAGGAGAGGGGTCGCTCGCTGATACTTCAGGCCCATGTCGACGTCGTCCCGACCGGACCGGTCGACATGTGGTCCCATGCTCCCTTCGATCCAGTGATTGAGGGCGATTGGCTCTACGGCCGTGGCGGCGCCGACATGAAGGTGGGGCATGCGGCCAACATATTCGCGATGGACGCTCTGCGCAGGATCGGATTTCAGCCGGCTGCGACTGTCTATATCCAATCGGTCGTGGAGGAGGAGTCAACGGGTAACGGCGCATTGATGACGCATCTGCGCGGCTATACGGCCGATGCCGCCCTTATTCCGGAGCCGGAGGACGAGAAGCTCGTGCGCGCCAATGTTGGCGTCCTTTGGTTCCAAGTCGAGGTCCGCGGCTATCCGGTCCATGTACGCGAGATGGGCGCGGGGGCCAATGCAATCGACGCGGCCTACCGGGTGATCGCTGAGCTGCGCCGTCTTGAGGCCGACTGGAACGCGCGCAAGATCGGACGACCGAATTTCGAGAACGAATCTCACCCCATCAACCTGAATATCGGTAAAATCGAAGGTGGAGACTGGGCATCGTCGGTGCCGTGCTGGTGCCGCCTCGACTGCCGGATCGCCATCTATCCGGGCACTTCGGCGGAAGAAGCCGCCCGCGAGATTCAGGAGCGGATCACGGCCTTTGCCCGGTCCGATGCCTACTTTGCCAATAGCCCGCCTCAGGTGACCTTTAACGGCTTTCACACAGAAGGCTACGAACTCGATCCCGGCTCGGACGCCGAGGCCGTTCTGGCGTCCGCACATCGGAGCGCGACAGGCTCCCGTCTGGAGAGCTTTATGACGGCGGGTTATCTCGATGCTCGTGTCTACGCGCTCTACGACAAGATTCCGGCCCTATGCTATGGGCCGATCTCGCAGAATATCCATGGGTTCGACGAGCGTGCTAGTATATCCTCTATCAAGCGTATCACCACGGCAATGGCGCTGTTCATCGCCGAGTGGTGTGGAGTTGAGCCGGCATAGTAGGCCCGCCCTCCTTCGCTGTGCGGGCTGGGCCGCTCAGGGGGGACCGACAGCTCCCGCTGCTAGTTGCACTCCGGGCCTTTGACGGCATCGTCAACTTAACGATTTAAGACAGGTCTACCCCTTTAGGAGCGTCGGATCAGGCACTCGCGATTCCGGCCACCTCGGCCCAAACTCGGAAGGCCTGAGCTCGGGACGTGCGATGAGGCGAGAAGAACGCAATCCCTTTCATGTGGGCCCGCTATTTAGGTCTCATCATCTCCGGGATGATTAATCTCGCCTCACTGGGGCTTGCCTACAATCCCGACCTCAAGATGGGGAACGACTTTGCCGGAGGCGTGGCCGTGGAGGCCCGGACCGAAGCTCCCGCGGACATCTCACTCCTGCGTGAGAGGCTCGGTGGTCTCGGGTTGGGGCCGGTTTAGGTCCTACAGTTCGGCGGGCCACAGGATGTGCTGCTGCGCTTTCAGCAGCAGCATGGCGGTCTCCAGGCACAGAGCCAGGCTGTCGAACGGGTGAAAGATATCCTCAGCGAAGCCTCGCCCGGAGCCGAGGTACGGCGCAGAGTTGCTCCAGAAAGGCCTCTTGGCGCTCGGTCTCGCGGCGGAGAGCGATGTTCGGCTACCTCGCTCTCCGCTTTATCGCGAGTTACCAGGGGGTTTACAAACACGTGGGAGCATAGATGGTCACTGCTCGGGGTGGTGTTAGCGATCTGTTAACGATCCCGCGGCGACCATACTCATGTTGATCGGGCTCAGGGATCAGCGCTCATCTCCAAAGCAGACGTGGCACGGATGCACTGCCTCGGGCTTGCTTCGGGGATCTGGGTACGCCAACACAGTAAGTGTCGCTTAACCACAATCACACGCGAACCTGATCCAATCCTGGCATGCGGCGTTCTTCGTCTGCTCAGGTAGGAGGATTCCCGATGACCATTCTCGATCCGATCACCGGCAACCTGGTCGAGATCAACACTTCGATCTCACCACGCCGCTGAATGCTCTGGACCACGCGGAGGTAGTGATGAAACGGTCCTCCCGCCGACGCGCCAAGCGCTGGCTTGTTCAAGAGTTGACACGCGGCCTGGATCGGAGCCGCGAGCCCCTCTTCGATCGAACGCACTCCCTTGGGGCAAGCCGGGTGCATCATACGGGCGTGTGTGGTCCTGGTCCGGGGCATGACTGTCCCCTGCCCTCAACCCCGTGAGTTGTCATCCGGGATCGCACATCCGATCCTTTGGGCTCTTTTAAACGGACAGGGGCTGTAACCCAGAGAACTCTTGCGGGAAAAGCGCGGATGGAGGAGCAGGTCGACGACGATGCTCCTCGCCGGAATTCAAGCTCCGAATTAGGCGCCGCTCCTTACCGGACGAGCAGACAGCCGGTAAGGAGCGGCCGAGCGATTGAACTGATCGCAGGTCGCATCGCGACGCAGAGCGCTACAGCGCGGCTTAGATGGCTTCCTTGAGTTCCTTGGCGGGCCGGAAGGCGATCTTCTTTGAGGCCTTGATCTTGATCGGCTCGCCGGTCTGGGGATTGCGGCCTGTACGAGCGGCCCGCTTGCGGACCTGCAGAATACCAAGCCCGGCCAGGCGGATCTTCTCGCCCTTCTTCAGGCTCTTGGTAATCATCTCCACCATCTGGGTCAGCATCTCATTGGCCTGACGCTTCGGCAGCTCATGTGCCTCGGACAGACGCTCGGCAATGTTGCGCAAAGTCAGGATCGGGCTTGCTGCCGCGGCAGAGGCCTTGGCGGACTTTGCTGCGGCCTTGGGCGCAGCCTTTGTGGCGGACTTGGCTGAAGCCGCTTTCACAGGCTTCTTGGCGACCGCAGCAGCCTTAGACGCCGCAGATTTAGTCGTCGCAGCCTTGCGAGCCGAGGCTGTCTTGGTGGTGGTCTTAGTCGCCGACTTCGCCATCTGGAAAATCCCTCAATCGCCACGGGCTCATCGGACAGTAGCATCTGCATAGGATTTCAGCTGTGGATTTCGGATCCGGCAGCCGCCGTTTCCACAGCATTCGGAGGCGGATATAGTCACGGGACGATAATGGTCCTGGACGCATCAGCCGGTCGTCGCGTTGAGGAAGTCCTCGATCGACAGTTGCGCCGAGCCTCGTGTCTGCTGCTTCGGCTGGCTCGGGACCTTACCCGGAGCGGCGACAGCCCTGGGCTGGCTTGCTGAGCCATTTCCGGTTTGACCCTTATCATGCACGCTTTAGCCCGATCCCGCGAGTTAATTTCTTCAGAGGCCAGGGCGTCCTGAAGCCACTTGCCGCGCTTGAGCACCTCGTTGCCCCCGCCCCCCAGCTAACATTCGATCTCCTGCTGGGTCATGTCTGTGGTCTGGTTGAGCTCTGTGATCCGCAGGGCCAGCTCGGGTGTCATCTTCTTGCCGGTGATGCGCCGTGCGGGCCGGATTGTTCGCGTGGCGCGATCCGTTCCCTAAGCTTTTCCAGGATCCCAGAGCCATGTTCATGCCCTGCTCGCGCAGGAAGTCTTCGAAATCCTTCAAGGTCGTCAATCGAGCGTCATCCGAGGAAGTCGGCCTCGCCATTCTGAGCGCAGAGCCAGATGCTATACGGATTCAACACCATCTGAATCGGGCGGAAGTCTGCATCCGGCTCAGTAATCCCAAGGTTTCTGATCTGAAAAGGCGGGCCTGGAGCAAATCAACCTGTCGGTAGCAATATCCTAAGGCACCGCAGTCGTGGTGAATCATAAAAAGGCGGCAGTAGCGGCCGTCCTTGCCACGCGGGACAATGGAAGCAGGCCGCCTGATCATGAGCCGCGGCCGCTTCTATATCTATGCAAACTTCCGCCCCTCTTCGCGGTGAGCGGGAACGCGCCTGAAAGCAACGTCCCCGGAAGCAATAGGTGCTCCCGGGGCCAGGTGTGAGGAAAAGATGGGGCCGGCGGGCTGCCCCAGCTGCTAGAGGTTGAGACGACGCTCGTTTGCGTGTGCCAGTCCGGTTGTGGTGCCAACGTCAGTCCTCGTCCGTCTCACCCATTCCGATGAGGATCTCACGTTTGCCGGCATGGTTGGCCGGGCCGACCACACCCTCCTTCTCCATCCGCTCCATGATGGAGGCTGCGCGGTTATAGCCGATCTGCAGCCGGCGCTGGATGTATGAGGTCGAGGCCTTCTGGTGGCGGAGCACGATCGAAACCGCCTGGTCGTAGAGATCACCCGAGCCAAGACCCATCTCTCCGTCGTCGAACACGGGGGTTTCCTCAGTATCATCCTCTCCATCTTCGTCAGCTGTAACGGCTTCAAGGTAGACCGGTTTTGCCTGACGCTTGAGATGCATCACCACCCGCTCGACCTCACCATCAGAGCAGAACGGCCCGTGCACACGCTCGATGCGCCCTCCCCCAACCATGTGGAGCATGTCGCCCTGTCCTAGGAGCTGCTCGGCGCCCATCTCGCCAAGGATCGTGCGCGAGTCGATTTTTGAGGTGACCTGGAAGGAGATTCGTGTCGGGAAGTTGGCCTTGATCGTGCCGGTGATCACGTCGACGCTTGGGCGCTGCGTCGCCAGGATCACGTGAATGCCGGCGGCACGGGCCATCTGGGCCAGACGCTGGATCGCACCTTCAATCTCCTTGCCGGCCACCATCATTAGATCCGCCATCTCATCAACGATCACCACGATGTAGGGCAGTGGCGTCAGGTCCATGGCCTCGTCGGTGTAGATGGGCTGCCCGGTTTCCTTGTCAAAGCCAACCTGGACGGAGCGGGTGATCACTTCAGCCTTCTCGCGGGCTTCGACGACACGGGCGTTGAAGCCATCGATGTTGCGCACGCCCAGCTTGGCCATCTTCTTGTAGCGGTCCTCCATTTCCCGAACCGCCCAACGCAGAGCAGTGATCGCCTTCTTCGGGTCGGTAACGACCGGCGTCAGCAGGTGCGGGATGCCGTCATAGACCGAGAGTTCCAGCATCTTCGGGTCCACCATGATCAGGCGACACTCCTCCGGGGTGAACCGGTAGAGCAACGACAGGATCATGGTGTTGATGGCGACCGACTTGCCGGAGCCGGTGGTGCCGGCCATGAGCAGATGCGGCATGCGGGCGAGGTCCGCGATCACCGGCGCGCCCCCGATGGTCTTGCCGAGGCAGAGCGGCAGCTTCTGCTTCGAGGTCTCGAACTCCCCGCAGGAGAGCAGTTCGCGCAGGTAGACCGTTTCGCGGACGTCGTTCGGCAGCTCGATCCCGATGGCGTTGCGGCCGGAAATCACCGCCACGCGGGCAGACACGGCGCTCATCGAGCGGGCGATGTCTTCGCTCAGAGCGATCACGCGGGAGGACTTGACGCCGGGAGCGGGCTCGAACTCGTAGAGCGTCACTACCGGGCCGGGGTGAACATGGATCACCTCGCCCTTCACGCCGAAGTCGCGGATCACCTTCTCAAGCTGGCCGGCCGTCTCCTCCAGAATGTCCTCAGTCAATTCCGGTCCTTCGCGTGCCGGCGGCTCCGCCAGGAACGCGATTTCGGGCTTCAGGTACGACCAGGCTTGCGAAGCCGCAGGGGCGGCGGGGTATCCCCACGTCGAGGGAGCGAGCTTGGGGAGGTCGACGACTCTTGTGTTTATGGGAAGCGGGACGTCCAAGCGAGCAATCGCACTCCGTTCGGCTGTCTCGCCCCCAGTCGTGGGCGCATGCTCCACTAGACCAGGTGCCCATGCTGCGGTGGCGATAGACTGCTTCGAGGCCTCGGCTGTGTGGCCCGCCCGAGACGGCCCCACCGTACCGCCCTGGCAAGCAGCTGGCAGGAACTCCTCATAGAGTGCGACATAGCTGAGATCGACATCGTCACGAGTGTCCTGCTCCTCAGACCGAAGGAGAACAGGCGCCGCGGTAGTTTCAGCCGCCTCATCGGTGTTGTCCTCAGCCACTCCGGACATCGTCGTAGGCGGCTCACCGGCATCTCTGACCATTTCAGAGGCCATGGCGGCCGGCTGGACGTCCTCACCCTCATCTTGCTCAGTGAACTCCCTAGCTGCATGCTCGATCTCATCTTCCGCTCCGGAGAGCGCCGGGACGGAGGTCAGGGGGGTCGATAAGGTTACACATGCAGTCAGGTGACTCATCGGCGACCAGGCGAAGGTAACGATCGAAGCTTTCACCGTGAATCCTTGGGAGGCATCCTCGTCATCATTACCCTCACCGATGATCGTTGGATGCTCATCCTGATCGGCAAGGGCTATATCCGTCGGGCGGAAGCCCTGTGGGCTGTCCTCCGCGGTGATCGTGGTTCCCCGGCCAGACAGGGCGGCTTCCTTCAGGGCAAGAGCCGTGAGTCGCTCATCGATATCCGGGGTGGCAGAAGCGAACTTCAACCGCAACTCCGCGATCTGCCTCCTGGCAGCAGTCTCAACGGCCTCTACGGACGAGGCTGTCTCGTGTATTGTAACGTCAGTAGGATTATTCTCGGGGGATCGAATCGGCAGCTGGAGGGCCACACCAGTAGAAGGCTTGTCGTCATGCCTGTCGTGCGGGCGCATGATCCGGTTCGGTGTTCGTGTGGTCCGGGTGCCGTCATCCAGGACAAACGCCTTGCGCCAGGTCGGCTCGCTGTCGTCCTGGTCCGAGGTGGGTCCTGCCTCGGTTCTAGGATGCCGCAAGGGAACGATGTTGGTCCTGCGCGGGGTAGGATAATCCTCGTCGGTGCCGGGGAGCGGGGGCGGGCAAAACGGCGGCCTTTGTGTCGATGACATGATCTCAAACAAGCTGAATCAAAGGTGTGGGCTTATGCTCCGCACTGTGGGTGCCCCTGGTAAACACCCGGTTAGGAGCGCCCTCAAAGGCATAGTCCTTCACGTCCGCCAACCAGGGCATTCGCCGGCGTTCGGCGGCCAGGGCGTCGCGAGCCCGCGAGTGGGCCTTCTCCTTGACGTGCAGCTTCTCCCATGGGGCCTTCCACTCCTCGGCCGTCACGACCGCCGGAGTCTTCATGCCGCGCAATTCGCTTCGTTGGACATCTTCGGATGATGTGGTCACGATTCTTGATCCTCCAGATTAGGGTGAGTTCGATTCGGTATGTCGTGTGACTGTTAGCTACCGCGCGTGTTGCAGGCTCAATCTCGGCCGTTGTCCGCTCCCAAATCGTCGGTATGCCCCGCCTCCAGGCGGGGCCATTGCGAGATTGGTCGGCCGTCTCGCCGAAACGGATGGTTGGTTTCGCCCCAGTGCTGCGGCCAACCGTCGGGCGAGTCCTCAAAATCCTCCTGCCGACCATAGATGGTGAGGTCGAGCAGTCGGTAACTATTGTCCATCGCCTCTACGCCGCGGCGGGTCGTCCAGTAGGTCTCGAAAACTTCCGATCCCTGCCTCAGATAGCAGATCAGATACATCATCCGCAGCCGGCGCCCGGAGAGGAGCGTCTCAAGCGATGCTTCCGGTACCGAGTACCAGGGCATCTTCCAGCCCATGAAGTCGCGGTATTTGGCGCTCTCCTCATACGATCCCTGGCAGAAGGTGGCGTAGGTGACGTCGCGGGAGTGAATATGGGAGAGCTCGCGCACCTGCGCCGTGAAGAAGGTGCACCCCTCGCATTGCTCGGCCGCCGGCCGGCCATCAAACCACATGTAGTAGTAGGCGATGAGCATTCGGCGTCCTTCGAATGCGTCCAACAACGTGGCTGACCCGCTCTCGCCGATGAGCGAGGTGGCGCCATCGACCTTCACCATCGGGAGTCGCCGGCGCGCAGCCGCGATTGCATCACCCTCCCTGGTGTGCGCCTTCTCGCGAACGCGCAACGCATCCACATCAGCTTGGAACGTCGCTCGATCGACGATCTCAGGTGCTGGTAAAACTACCCTGTCGCGAGCCATGATGGTCTCCTGTTGTTTGGAAACGGCACTCGAGATTATGTCTCGACACCGCCATTTACTCGGCGAGGGCCAATGCCGAAGTGGCCGTCTGTGAATCCGCTCCGGGGGCCTGTTGAGTTGCAACCAGCATGGCCGCCAGAACGGCACAGGTCGCGGTCACGTAGAGCGGAGCGCTTGTTCCAATCACGTCTACAGCGATGCCGCCAGTGATCGCGCCCAGAGCGACGCCGAGCTGAATAACGGCAAGAAAAAGGCCACCCACACCCTCGAGCTGGTCGGGCGCGGCGCGCCCCATCCACGTCTGTGTCATTACTGGTCCGGCGCCTATGGCGACGCCCCAAGCAGCAGCAAAGACGAAGATCGCAACGTAGACGTTGCTGAACGCCAATAAGCCTACCGTGGCAATCGCCAGAATCAGGAATGTGGCGCCAAATCCTTCGCGTAGCGCACGGTCTGCGAACACACCGGCGACTGCGCTCCCGAGCGAACTGGCGAGACCGAGCACCAATAGGACAGGAGCGATGGACGTCGCACCGAGCCCGCCATTGGTTTCAAGATAGAGCCGCATGAAGGTGAAGCCGCTTACTTCGCCTCCGAAGAACAGCAATCCGACCACCAATCCCACCCGTACAGGTCGCCGTTTCAGCAAGCCGAACAGGGTCGAAAGACTCGTTGCGCTTGTCGCCGGCACACGCGGCAAGCAGACAGCTTGCAAAAGCAATGCGATCAGGCCGCAGGTGGCAGCAGCCATGAACGCTGTGCGCCAGCCGAATGCTTCTCCGATCAGGGTGGCAAGCGCTGGAGCGATAACGAGTCCCGCCGATAGTCCCATGAAGACGATCGACATTCCCTTTCCCATGTCCTCCATCGTGACGAGTCGGACAACAGTAGCCCCGGCCAAGGCGAAGAAGCCGCCAATGGCGATACCCAGGAGCATACGAGCGGCCAGCAGCACGAAGTAATCTGATGTGAATGCGACAGCGATGTTGGAAGCAACCACCAGGGCACAGAGGGCGAGATTGATCAGCTTGCGATCCAGGCACCCGACGATGAGCGCGACCGTAGGCGCTGCGATCCCGGCAAACAACGCTGTAAGGGTCACTGCCTGACCGGCGCCGCCTTCGGTAATGCCAAGATCTGTGGCCATAGGTGTGAGAACTGCCATCGGCAGCAGTTGGCTGCTGATCAGTGCAAAGCTGCCGAAGGTGAGCGAGACGACGGACAGCCAGGTCGAGATCGGCCAAGAGCTTCTTTTTGAAACGGTTGCGGACATCATATCCTCCTAATCTTGGTATCGCAGCGAGTCGCCCCGCGCGGCTAGTCTGATTGCGGGTACTCGTCATGAAGACGAACCCAACTCATGATGCCGCCGGTCTCGTTGCGACCTCTGGGCGTAAGGTCAAGCCAATTGAAGGCGCCCATCAGCAGTTCGGTGCCGCGATGGTAGGTCGAGTAGGTGTGGAAGATGTCGCCGTCGGCTTGGACGAAGACGCTGACGCCGAACATGTCCGAAGATTTCTGGATTCTGATCTTGTCGTAGTTGTAGAGCGCGCGGCCGGCGGCACGATCTACCTCGGTGAAGGACACGCCGAAGTCGTAGTTGAAGTCTCCGTCTCCGGAAGAGACCCAGGGAAACGTCCAGCCCATCGGGCTTTCACCTGCTCGATCCGCGCGATCGGCGCGCGGGATATCGCAGCGAAGGCCAGGTCCGCCTGTTCGAAATGCTGCCGCGCCGCGTCGACGTGGTCCATCGTATAGGAGCAGCCTCGGCAGATATGATCCGAGCCCGGCGTAAGCATGAAGTGATAGATGGTGAGCTGGCTGCGATCGCGGAACAGGTCGAGCAAGGTGCACTTGCCGTCTGAACCATCGAAGACATAACCCTTCTCAATCCTCATCCAAGGCAGTTGCCGGCGCTCGACACGCAAGGCGTCGAGCGCACGAGTCATCTCAAGCTCCTTGGCCAGAAGTGCTTTGCGCGCGGTGAGCCAGCCTTCGCGTGAAACGATGATCGGATGCATGGTCAGTCTCCTCGACCTTCAGGTGTTGGTTGCGTGGGTTGTCGCGAGTGGGCGGGCGCGAGCTTCAGCCATGGCGGCAGGTGGAGAAAGCTCATTAGCAGATACATGAAAGCCATGCCGCCGATGGGTAGAATGCCGGAGCCCGATGCGCACACCATGCTTTGCATGTCATTCTCCGAGACCCAGGCCATCAACGCGAAGCATGGCGAAGCTGCCAGACCGAGCCAGCTCGCGGCATCGCGAGACTGCTGGGTATCGGGAGAGCGTTCTCTTGCTATTATGGATGTCATCATCTTCGAACTTCCAGTTGAGCCTTGCCTTTGATTCTCGGGCGAAAACCTGGGAAGATGTACGGCTGAAGGGCTGGAGAACGTGAGTAACAAGTGTGACGGGAAACACATGGACCCTCTGATTGCCGCTGCGGCGCGAGCGCTCGCGGCGGGCGATACGCTTTCAGCGCTCAAGCACATCGCCTTGCGCGACGACGCTCTGGCGCTTGCCTTGCGTGGCATCGCCATGGCGCAGTTCGGCGACCTCGCTCGCGCAAAGGAAATGCTAGGAAACGCAGCGCGCGCTTTCGGCGATAAGGAGCCTATAGCCCGCGCCCGATGCAGCCTCGCCGAGGCCGAGATCGCGCTGGTGTCACGCGATCTTGGCCGGTCCATGGAGCGACTTGGCGCCGCCAGAGCGACACTGGAGGCGTTTGGAGACCTCGCGAACGCCGCGCATGCCGGTTACCTCGAAGCACGGGGCTTGCTGCTGATTGGTCGTCTCGACGAGGCGGAGCGGGTTCTGGGCGGCCTTGATGTGGATGCATTACCGGCGACATCGCGGGTGGGCTACGATTTGGTGGCCGCGGGTATTGCAATACGCCGCATACGCGCGAGTTCTGCGCAGGATGCGCTAGACCGCGCCAGGATCGCCGCCTTCGGCGTCGGAAACGCTGCATTAATGGTCGAAGTTGATCGAGCCATGCGGGCGTTTGAAGCGCCCGCAGCGCGGCTGGTCGCGCGCGATGGAGAACGGCTGCTTCGGCTCGAAGAAGTCGAACTTCTGTTTGCCTCGCACGCGCTCATCATCGATGCGTGCCGGAATGTAGTACGCGCCAATAGGGCCATCGCTTCTCTGGACAGTCGTCCCGTCCTGTTCGCGATCATGCGTGTGCTCGGTGAGGCCTGGCCGGAGGACGCCTCGCGGGAGGAGCTTCTCGTCCGGGCCTTTCGCGCGCGGGAAGCAGATGAGTCGCATCGCGCTCGACTGCGGGTCGAGATCGGGCGCCTGCGCGAAGCGATCAGATCCTGGGCGGAGATACACGCCACCGAACGAGGGTTCGTATTGGAAGCGCATGAAATCGATCAGGTCGCAGTGCTTGCGCCGCCCGTTGAAGACGAACATGGCGAAGTACTGGCGCTTCTTGCAGATGGAGAGGCTTGGTCCAGTTCCGCGCTGGCGCTGGCGCTCAATGTCAGTCCGCGCACGGTGCAGCGAACCCTGGACATCCTTGCGGAGAACGGCAAGGCGGAGTGGTTCGGCCAAGGTCGCGCACGTCGTTGGATCGCAACGAGTGTGCCGGGTTTCCCGACGAGCTTGTTACTCCCTGCCGTCGGCGTTGTGGGCTAGGATGAGAGTATGAAACACACAGTCGCCGAGATCATCCGTGAATATGGTCCCTTTCCCGGAGTGGATAACGTCCATGGGGTCAGCTTTGACGGCCGCCGGGTTTGGATGGCGACTGGTACCACGTTGGACGCTTTCGACCCGGACAGCGGCGAAGTGCTGACCTCGCTGAATGTTGCTGCCGATGCGGGTACGGCGTTCGACGGCGAGTACCTATTCCAGATCGCGGAGGCGGTGATCCGGAAGATTGATCCAAGGACCGGCGAGGTGCTCGCCACGATCCCGGCGCCCGGGGATGGCGGCGATTCCGGCCTTGCCTGGTCGGAGGGCTCGCTCTGGGTCGGGCAACATAGCGGACGAAAGATCCATCAGATCGATCCCGAGACGGGAACTGTTCTACGCACGATAGAAAGCGACCGCTTCGTGACGGGCGTCACCTGGGTTGATGGCGAGCTCTGGCATGGCACCTGGGAGAACGACGAAAGCGATGTCCGTCGCATCGATCCCTCGACCGGTGAAGTGCTGGAGCGACTGGATTTGCCGCAGGGGATCGGGGTTTCGGGCCTCGAATGCGACGGTGGCGATCGCTTTTTCTGTGGGGGTGGAGACAGTCCCATCGTGCGCTCGATCCGCAGACCGAGGCGAACTGAATCAGCCACTTGAGGCAACCAAAAGCCGGTGGATGTCGCCAGCATCTTCCCGCCGGCTGCCACTAATGGAATTCGTAGTAAAAGTCTCAAAGCCCTCGTGATCCGGTGGGGCATAGCGCCGCGACCGTTCTGCGAGATCCAAAGCTTGCCGTAAAGGTTTGTGCAGCACCAATTATCGACCTAAGATCGCGTTCACTGAACATCGTTGATCCCTATGCATCATCGATGATGTTGTGAACTGCTGCGAACGCCAAGCTCGGAATGCTCCCTCTGGGCACTCTTATTCACAGCCTTTTAAGTTGCCTCGTTGGTCGCTCCGCGATGACGACCCCTGCCAACACAGGGAAGGCGCCGATCGCCCCTGGCGGGTACTCTTGATGATGGCCAACCGATCGAGATTGCTTCATCCGGGATGGCGATCCTGTCGTGAGCAAGACGACCAGCAAGCCGTGTGGACTGTCTGTTCCCCTGAACGGGACTTATGAATGATCGGAGACTGACGCCCTACTGGCGGAAACCCTGTTATAGAGGCCTCAGTCGGGGCCATAATTGAGGGTTTTCTATTCGCCGTGCCTCCTGAAGCTCTCGGGAAGCGAACCCTTTATGAATGAACGCTGCCGTCAGGCTACAGCCTGTTTAACGCTCAATACTAATCGGGCTGTTGCCTGCTAGCTTGTGCGTGCCTGATAAGAGCCGTTAGCCCAGCCTCCGTAATGCGATGGTCGCCGTGGCTAGAGCCACAAGGCCGCGGTGCTCCAACTGCCTCAAAGTTGCCATCCGGATCGCACGACCTGTGCCGTCAATGCGCCACGGAAGAGCGGACGTCGCGCCTGCCAAGTCCTCCTTCGCCTCCCAAGTGCCGGCCGGTGCCAGGAGCTCTACCGCTTCCCGCTGGTGAATATTGAGACGGTTTACGCTCAGACACTTCCTCATACAATTCGCCGCGTTCGCTAGCGCCCCCCGCTGCGCCAGCACCAAGCAATCTGCGACTTGGCTCCTTGGCTCTGTGCAACATCCGTTACGTCCTCGACTCGGCCAGCTCTTAGAGCCTCAAGTGGGGAACTCCCGTCCAGCGCATCATCGGGTACCAATAGCCTCTCCAGCCGCATCCAGTCGGCTTGCATCGGTATAGCGGCCAAGACATCGGAAAGACCCGGAACCATTCCCTCCGGCGCGAACTGGCAGGCTAGGCATTCATATTCCGCCCCTTGATCTCACGACGATGATCTCTCCCTCCTTGTGCCGTTCCTCGATCAACGGCTCTGAAATTTCGAGGAGCAAGGCGGCCGCTTGAGGTGTACTCCACCAGCCATCTCGATCAACTCAGCCTTACTAATTTAGACTAAGGCGACACCTTGTAGTTTGGAACGACAAATCAGGGGTAGGAAACATGGTGCTCAAGCGGATGGACAACGTAGGAATCGTCGTTGAAGAGCTCGGAGGGGCGATTGATTTCTTTCGCGAACTCGGCCTCGAGCTCGAAGGGCGGGCCGTGATCGAAGGAGAATGGGCCGGACGGGTCACCGGACTCGGCAACCAGCATGTCGAGATTGCCATGATGCGTACTCCGGACGGCCACAGCCGGCTCGAGCTCTCCCGCTTCCTCACGCCGCCTGTCGTTGCAGATCACCGGAACGCCCCAGTCAACTCCCTAGGATACCTCCGCGTCATGTTCACCGTGGACGACATTGACGAGACGCTTGAAAGGCTCCGTGCGCGGGGCGCGCAGCTCGTAGGCGAAGTAGTCAAATATAATGACGCGTATCAGCTCTGCTACATCCGTGGGCCGGAAGGGCTTCTCATCGGTCTCGCCCAAGAACTCAGCTAGGCTGGAGTTTGACCGTTTCAGGCAGGGAAGCATGCAGCCTCTGCGAGGCGGTTGAGCAGTGCCACTGATCCTCAGCGCCCTCAAAAATGGCCAAACTCCAGCTTATAGGTTATACCATGAGGCTGCTGCCTATCCTCCTCACCATATTGCTGACTTGCGCAGCCGACGCCGTCCATGCGCAGAACATTGATGACCACCTTCGGACCTGCGAAGGCGGTAACGATTTCTGCGAAAGCAGCCAGCAGCAGTTCAAGAAATGGTTCTCGAACGCCTACAAGAAGGATTGCCAGGGGCAGAGAAACGTATCCTTCTGCCTGACAGATTGTTACAAAAGGTCGGTTCAGGTGAACCGCCCGCTCGGCTGCGCCTGGCGTCTCGTCATCCTGGCCTCTGGTAGCCCGAAGGTGGATTCCACAGACACTGGGTTCTTCGATAGCCGTTGTCGGAAGCTCTCAGGCTCCGAAGCGCTTCAGATGAAGAGCCAAGCGGATGCTTTATTTCGGGAGATCTATAAGCGTCCGCTTCCTGACGTGCTTTAACAGGCGTAGACTGCGCCTTCTTCCTCCCTATCCCTTCCAAAGCCCCGGGCGCTTCGCGTTCCGGGCTTTTTCCTTGAGGGAGATTCTCTCCCCCTTCTTTTGAGTCGATATCCTTGGTGAGCGAAACTTTTTTCGCACCATCCTCATGCGCCATAAGACCTTCAGGAACGCCGTTTTGAACGGGACGCACTTCGACCAGAGGCGTCAGATAGATCGTCGTCCTCCCCCGGCGGTCAGGGCTGGACCGCACCAGGAAGCCTGCCTGCTCGAGTTGGCGGTAGTGGTTCTGGATAGTTCGTGAGCTAACGCCGAGGTCGTCCGCCAGCCATGAGGTGCAGGTGGTGAGCTGCTTTTTCCGGCCGCAGCGGGATATCAGGTAGACTAGCGTTGTCAGCGCTCCGGTGCTCAGGCCTGGATGGACGAGCACATCGATGCTGAAGCGACGCACATACCGGCTGAAGGAGCAGCGCCGCCGTGATAGCCGCATTCGCCGGGTTACAGGTCGCCGCCTTGGGTAGGTATCCCGCGGTGCCCGATCAGGAGTGCCAAGCCATACTGCTTCAAAGGCCTCAGCCTCTCCTCTAGTCCAACTCCCGGAAGCAATGCCAGCTTCAAGAATGACCTGGAGCGAAGCTCCTTGTGCCGCGGCAACTGCCTTCAGCAGAAGTGGATTGAGCCCGGTCATAGGTATTGCCGCCCTAGTGAATCGGATCCTCCACCTACACAAAGACACATGCCACGAATATTATCAGAGCATAATTGTCCTGTGATCAGCATAATACTCATATCCCGGCATCCTTTTGCCAAACAAATCCGGACGCCTACAATTGTATTTTGGTCCTGATCGTCAAATATTTAGGATCGAAGCTCTAGGTCTTCGCCGCGCCTGCTCTAGGACTCTCACCCGTTACCTCTAGGAGTTCAGTGCGGCAGGTGAAGGTTTTTGCCGCGGAGCTTCGATGTGCGCGGAATACCTCCAGTGAATCGGCTATTGGCCTAGAGGCAAAGCCCGCGCAGCATCTAGGTATTCCGCGCGGATCTCATAGGTGGAGCCCCTTCCGCCTTCAGGATCCATCTTCGCCCGAGGATTTGCCTCTCTTGGAGGATTTCCCCGCATTTCCCGCAGACGAGGTAAACCGCGCGGATCCTTATGGAGGTTTTCCGCGCGCTTCCGGCCCCACCCATGAGCCAGAAGGTGGTTGCTGTTCCACAGATTCGGCTAGATTCTCGATGCGCGTCGAAAACCTTGAATCAGCTCCGCCACCAGCCTGTCCTACTCTTACGTGCTGACCGGCTGGATATCGGAGATCCGCGTGGAATACCTCCATCACCCGCGCCGAAAACCTTGAAGAAATGCGCCCTTGACCACGTAAGAGCGGCGAAAAGCGAGCCTCCCGCTGTCTTTGTGCTTTGACTCTAAGGGGCGATTCAATCAGCGTTGCCGCAGAATGGAGAGAGATTCATGGCCTCCAACATTATGGTCGCCCCGGTCAGCACCGGCATCCCTACCCAAGTTCTCCAATTCGAGAACCATGATCCGCAGCGTACGAACACGATTGATCTTTGGGATGTGGCGCCTCGCGGTGTGTTCTACACCAATGCGACCGACCGAGAGGCCGGGAAGTACCTCAAGATCGTGGAGCGCGAGTTCGAGCATTGCGGCAAGTCCTACCGTCTGACGATCAAGCCCGCCCGTCTGAGGCGGTCAGGACAGGAGACTGAAGAGTATCCAGGTGAAAGGGAGCAACTGGTTGAGGAGGTCGTTCGCCGCCTTGCCCAAGAATCCGGTCGTCTAAGACTGGACGGAAGAGATCTTTGGATGACCTTCTCAATCAATGAGATCTGCGAGGAGCTCGCCCGGACTGGACACCGCTACTCGTGGAGTGAGGTCAAGGAAGCTCTTCAAATTCTCCACCTCTCCCCTGTAGAGATCACCCGCGTCGACGCCGATCCAAAGTCAGAAACGGGCTCTATCGTCAATATTATCAGCGCATCAGCCTTTCCGCAGCTTGCTTTCCGAGAGCGGGGCCGGGAGTTCAGCGAAACGTCGGTCCAGTTCAATGCGCTGCTCACCAGTGCAATCAAGCACCTTGAGTTCATGCAGCTGGACTACGACACCATCATGAGCCTGAAAGGGCCCGTACCTCGGTGGCTCTACAAACGTCTTAGCCACAACGTTTTCTACGGTGATCACGAGTCCCACGTCCAAGTCTTGACGGCCTCGCAGCTATATCAAGGTTGCGGTCTGCCTCCCCGCTCACGCAAACGAGATGAACTCAGAAAAATCACTGGGGCAATCGACGCTCTCAAATCGGCAGGCGTGATCTTAGGATATGAGCTTGAGGACGTTCACGACGGCGTCGACCGTAGACGCAAGGAAGACATCATCTATACGGTCCACCTATCTAAGAATTTCATCGAAGACGTCACGGTTGCCAAAAAGCGACACCAGCTGATCAAGTCGGATTACATTCAGATCGAGGGGACGGAGCCTAAGGACTTCATGCCTGGATCGGTACAGAAACGCGATCAGCTCCGTCGGAAGCGGGCAACCCGGAAAGCTACAGATCAACCTGAGCTCCAGTTCTAAGCTGTCCTATTCGCTAACAATCCCTGCGAAGCCCTGCATCAACCGCAGGGCTTCTTTTTTGCGCGATGGAATCTCCCGAAGTGAGGACCCGTTGGGTTCAAACCCCGAAAGGATGAGTTCATGGGCGCCCAGGATAGCTACTTCGAGTTCTGCACAGCTGAGGTTGTCAGCGACCCGCAGGATGGCACGTCTGAAGCCATCAACGTGCTGACCGTCAGCTTCACCCAGCACACCTACACCGTCAGAACCGGAAAACCCTACAAGACGGTTCAGGCCAAGGGCTCGGAAGGTTTGATCCATCTCGGAAGCGCCTTCCCGGACGGCACATTCGGTACAGATCCCATACATCCTCGCGTCAAGCTCGGGATCTTCTACACCCAGTCCAGAATCGACGTCGCTGCTCCTCCCCACGGGCGAGAAACCCCTTGACCTGCCACTGAAGCTTCATCCAGTAGCGTACAGAGCCTCGGCCGGTGATGAACCGATCCCGAAGTTTGGACCACCTGCGGTTAGAGTTTTCCCTGCTTGATCAGGGTGACGGGCTGGCTGCGTCACCCGATTTCGTCAGCACAATCGGGGGCTTGTTCTCGATGGCACCATGTGGCCTTTCCTCGTTGTAGTATCGACGCCAATCCTCCAGCTCTTCACGGGCATCTGCAAGGGACAGGAACCAGTGCTGATTCAGGCACTCCGCTCGAAACCGGCCGTTGAACGCCTCGATGAAGGCGTTGTCGGTCGGCTTGCCGGGGCGGGAAAAGTCAAGCGTTACGCCCTTCTGATAGGCCCACAACTCAAGATCCCGCGACACGAACTCCGATCCCTGATCGACCCGGATGGTCTTGGGATAGCCGATCTGCCCGCACACCTGCTCCAGGGTGGCAACCACGTCCTCGCCCCGATAGCTGAAGCGCAGGTCCAGCGCCGGCACGTAGCGCGAGAAGGTGTCGAGCACCGTCAGCACCCGGATCTTCTTGCCCGTCGCCAGCTGGTCATGCACCAAGTCCATCGCCCAGACCTCATTCGGCCTCACGGCCGCCTGGCGATCATCCCGCAGTTTGGCTTTCACCCGCCGCTTGGGCGTCTTGTTGCGCAGCTGCATGCCCAGCTCCCGGTAGATGCGATAGGTGCGCTTGATGTTCGTGCCCCAGCCCTCACGCTCCAGCAGAACGTGAACGCGGCGGTAGCCATAGTGCACCCGCGTCTGGCCGATATCGCGATGCGCTCCTTGAGACTGGCCTGCTCGGTACGGCGGGACCTATAATGGTGGGTGGAGCGGTCAAACCGGAGAGCCGCGCAGGCCCTGCGGATCGACACCGCCCATTCCCGGCACATCCCGGCCACGAGCTCGCGCTGACGAGCAGGCCTTAGAGCTTTCGCTTGATGATGCCCTGCAGCATCTCCCGGTCGAGCGTCAGATCCGCGACGATCTTCTTGAGACGGGCGTTCTCGTCCTCGAGCTGCTTCAGGCGCTCTATCTCGGATGGCAGCAGCCCATCGTACTTATTCTTCCAGTTGAAGTAAGTCGCCTGGCTGATCCCAGCCCTGCAGCAAATCTCCGCCATAGGCGTTCCATCCGCGCCCTGCTTGAGGATGAACGCCTTCTGGGCGTCCGAAAACCGTGAGGCCTTCATCGTGTTCCGCACCTTTCCCAGCCAGGAACAATACCGCGGAAAACTCTAACCCAAACTGGTCCAGTTCTGGGGGATCAGATCACGGCCTGCTGCCTCGCACAATCCCAGCCAACTCGCCCGTGCCTTACGTGAACTCGGGCACCTCGAGCGCACCCTGTTCATGATCGAGTGGTATTCTGATCCTGTACTCCGGCTGCGTTGCCGGGCGGGTATCGACAAGGGCGAGGCAGCTCAAAAGCTGAAACGGGCCGTGATCTTCCATGACCGTGGCGAGATCCGTGACCGCTCGTTCGAGAGCCAAGCCCTCCGGGCGTCCTGGCTGAACCTGGTCATGAGCGCCATTGTTCACTGGAACACGGTGTATCTCGGGCGCGCCGTGAATCACCTCCGTCGGCAGGGGCGCATCATTCCGCCTGAGGTGCTCAAGCACGTGTCACCGTTAAACTGGGAGCATATCAATCTCACTGGCGCCTATGCATGGGGCGAGAAGCCCTCGCTCGTCGATGGCTTCCGACCCTTGCTGCTGCCGCAGCCTTTGGCTCGAGCCGCAAGATCCGACTCGGCGAAGATGGAGGTTCTTTCCTCGTTCTAGCTTAGCGTGTGTTTGGGAGCAGTTCTTGTTCCCACTCCAGGACGGGAAGCTCGTACGTTGCCGGTTCCAGCGGTTCCGGATCTGCGTGTACCAAATCTCTACACCTGCATTTTGCGTGCGCCTCGAAATGGTAAGTGGGGCAGATTGGGGGCCGAAGATTTCTCTGGTTGGCCATGTGCTCAGGCACACCGGATAGTCGTTGTATGTTTGATATCGTCTGTCTCAGTTGATCTCTGACTGCGGTCGTGATGGAGGGACTGATGCCAAGCCAGGCAAACACCCCTGTAAACCAATTCTCGCCTGAAGGTCGGACGAGTGACGTGAACCGAGGCTCCTCCGACAGTCCCACCTTCGTGGATGATGCTCAGAAAGTTGACGTTCAGACGGCAGGCATCGGCGATCAGTCCCGCCTCGTTGCCGCGATCGTTCTGTCCTTCAGCGTTGACCCTGCCGCTCGCTGGACCTATCCCGCCCCCGAGAACTACCTTCAGCACTTCCCTGATCTTGTCCGGATCTTTGGCCACAGGGCTTTTGAATGCGGCACAGCCCATTTCATCGGCGATGCCCAAGCCGCCGCGTTGTGGCTGCCGCCGGGCGTGCAGCCTGACGAAATGGCTCTGATGGCCCACTTTCAACGCACCGTCCCGCAGCAGGACCAGGATACTCTGTTCGCGGTGTTCGAGCAGATGGGGCAGTACCATCCCAATGAGCCGTACTGGTACCTGCCGTTGATCGGGGTTGATCCGGCGCAACAGGGAAAGGGATACGGCTCGGCCCTATTGAAGCATGCTCTTAGGCGATGTGACGAGGATGGAACACCAGCCTACTTGGAATCCTCAAACCCTAAGAACATCCCACTCTACCAGCGGCATGGTTTTGAGGTTCTGGGGCGGATCTGGGCTCGAATTCGCCCTTTCTCGCCTCTGATCGCGCTTGGTTCGATGCACACGCGTCGCATCAAGCCGCTCCCCAGCCGGATTCGTCATAAGTGTAGATCACAGGACAATGGTTGAACTGCACCAGATAGCGCGCATGCGCCAGGGCTTGAGCAAAGGTGCAGGGGCTGGACTTGTTGCGGGAGATCACCGGGTCGTCCTCAAACGGCCGTAGGCTGATCGGCGTCCGCGGATAAGCGGCTGCCAGGGCGCCGCGCCCGCCCCGATCTCTGGCTTCGCTCCAGCACCGCCGGCCGGCGGCCAGGATCGCCCGCTGCACCCGAAACACCAGGCTGCGCGGCTCCCCTCCTGATTGTCACCACTGCCATGAAGTGCTCGTCCGGGATCAGCGCCAGCAGGGCTCGCACGGAAGCCTCCGAAAAAGCTGATCGAGATCACGCCCGCACGCCACTGATGGATCAAAGATTGATCAAATGCAGCAACCTTGCACATCGGGACCACTTATTTCCTGCTGCGCCCCCAGCACGACCGGAAAGGCAGTCTCCTATGACTGCTCGGTCTCGGACAAGTGGTGTCTCATCGCCGCGATGACCCAATGATACTCCTCGCCCCGTGGCAGCGGACCACTCTCGCCCCTTACGATCGCCATGAGTTCATAATAGCGGATCGTCCGAGCCTGGTGCTTGCGGTACTGGTCCAGGTGCCACTGCAGGAAGGCCTCGTTTGGAGCGCGCCGCATGGCCCGGGCGGAACCCTCAAGCCATTCCTGGGCGATCCTGCGTCCTGTGTCGGATGTTGGATCCTGCCCCTGATCAATAGCCTCTCGGACCCTGCTCATGGTCGCAGACGATGCCTGCTCATAGACCTGCGGGTCGAATTCCGGATTCCAGATCCGCTCGAAACTGGACCGCATCTCGGCAATATAATCCTTGTCCGTTACCATCGACATGATCTCGTTCCAGGCGTCGATCTGCTCTGGTGTCGGGTCTGCAGGCAACTCCGGCATGGTCTGCTCGATCATCCGGCGTTTCCAAGCCGGATCCATCTCAACGCCACTGGTCACTTGGTCGTACATGCGCTCCACAGCGTCCCGCAGCTGGGTCTGGGAATAAACTGTCATGGCCCACAATCTCCGTAGGTCTGTTTCCGTAGGGTCAGGGATCTTGAGCGTCGTCTGCAGAACCGCTGCGATGCGCTGCTTGGCGGCGATCTCCGCCTCCAGGGCCTCCAGCCGGAGTTGCAGAACATCCGCCAAGGAGAGCTTGCGCTTGAGGATCTTGCCGATCGTCTCGAGACCGACGCCGACCTCCCGGAGGGCCCCGATCAGGTCGAGTCGGGCCAAGTCTTCATCCGAGTAGACCCGATAGCCACTCTCCGTCCGAGCCTTCGGCGGAAGTAGGCCTTCATCCGAGTAGAAGCGGATCCGACGCACGGACAGGCCGCTTAGGCGGGCAATCTCGCCAATGGTGTAGGTTCTGTTGCTCATGCGAGCCTTATACGGGCTCCAGTTGGTGGAGGGTCAAGCGGTCCATCCGTCCCGACAGATCCGCATCCCCCTCCCCGCCAACCCCGTACCCATGCTATGCCCGGATCATGCTTGACCATTTTCTTGACAAGTGGAACCTGACGCCCACCGGAGATCCCATTTTCACGCACACCAGTCAGCTTCTGCCGGTCCTGTCCCAAGGGCAACCTGCGATGTTGAAGATCACGGACGACCCCGACGAGAAACATGGCCACCTGCTCATGCGATGGTGGGCTGGAAATGGAGCCGCCCAAGTGCTGGCTTACGACGAGGGCGCCGTCCTACTCGAGCGGGCAACAGGACCACGCTCCCTGGTCACCTTGGCCAACGAGGGTCTCGACGCGGAGGCGACCCGGATCATCTGTGACGTGGCCCGCCAGCTTCACGCCATGCGGGGAGCCCCTCCCCCCAGCCTCATCCCGCTGGCCACCTGGTTCGAACCCCTTGCCCCGACCGCCCAGGCGCAGGGCGGCATCCTCGTCCACAGCGCGGCCGCCGCGGCCGAGGTGCTGGCCTCAGAGCGGGAGATCGTGCCCCTGCATGGCGACCTGCACCACGAGAACATCCTGGATTTCGAGGACCGAGGCTGGCTCGCTATCGATCCCAAGCGGGTCATCGGGGAACGGACCTTTGAATACACGATCCTCTTCTGCGACCCGGATCTAGGCTTGCCCCATCTGACCATCGCCCGGCGTTCGGAGACCTTCGCACAGCGGCTCAATGTCGTCAGCGAGGCGGCGGATCTGGAGACACGCCGCCTGCTACGCTGGATTCTGGCCTGGGCCGGACTGTCGGCGGCTTGGCAGATCAATGACAACCTCGACCCCGGAATTGAACTGCGGGTCGCAGAAATGGCATGGGCAGCTTTGAATACCTGACGCGCAACACAGATCACCACGCTTCACCCATGTCATCGGCCTCCATCAACTCGCCGCTAATCCGACGAAGGGCGTCATCGAGGGGCGAACTCCCTCTCCCGGCCCCCTTGGGCTGACGCCCCTCCCCTGCACAGGAGAAGGCAGCATGTCGTCCATCACCTCAGACATGGCCCGACAGTACAGCGATAGCCAAAAGCTCGCCGCGCAGGCGCGGATCAATTTGAAGTACACGGTCGCCGAGATCGGCTGGTTCCCTTGGGTCGCGAGGCAGTTGCCACTCCACCCGAGCGACCGTGTCCTCGACATCGGCTGCGGTCCGGGCTGGTTCTGGGCCGCAACGCGAATGGCTTGCCGGAAGAGCTTGACCTCATCCTTGCGGATACCGGTTGTGTCACAAACCCGGAGAGAAGACGTAAATAAGACAATTGCTCGATAGCGCACTCACGTGGCGAGGAGGTCAAGCTGCTCTGCTAGTGAAGGTCGCGGGGTGCAGGCGTACTTCGACTTTCCTTTGCGCATCATGTGGATCATCTCGATCCCACCCAAGATCACGCGGGCGCTGTCCATGGACTTGAAGCAGAGCATCGGACGCACGCGGCGTTTGATGGCGTGGTGATCCTGCTCGATGCGGTTATTGAGGTATTGACTCTGCCGCATCCGGATCGGCGTCAACTCGCGCAGAGATAGATTCTGCAGCCGGTTCTCGGCATCACACGACAGGATGGCTTCGCGATTAGTCTGGCTGCCGTCGACGACGATCCTTTCAGGTCGGCCATGCCGCTTGAGCGCCTTGCGCAGGAACCATTTGGCGGCAGTCAGATTGCGTCACTCGCTGAACCAGAATTTGACCGTGTCGCCGGTGCTGTCGACCGCCCGGTAAAGGTACATCCATCGTCCGCGGGCCTTGATGTAAGTTTCGTCGATGCGCCATCTGGCGGTGACGGGGCGCTTGAGTGAGTTGAAACGCTTCAGAAGTTCGGGCGCGTAACGGACTACCCATCTGTGAACGGTCGCATGATCGACGGAGATGCCGCGCTCAGCTATCATTTCCTCCAGGTTCCGAAGGCTCAGATTGTATGCCAAATACCAGCGCACGTAGAGCAGGATCACGGATCGATCAAAGTGCCTGCCCTTGAACACACCACCCTCCATCGCTGAACTCAAGGAGTAGCAGCTGAAACTCTGAAACAAATAGTTTGCGACGGACCCGACATGTCGCGGCCAAGACGGGAACTGGTCGGGAACTGGTCGGGCACTGATGTTGTTGGCAATTCCCTCAGGAACTCAGCTTGCGAAGAGACCGTTGGAAACACCGCGGAAAGGTGAAGCATGGCTAGAGAACACACGCGCGCGCTCAGCGATGTCCTTGACCAACTGGAGAGTTCAGCCCACGGCGAGAGCATTGCTGTGCAGGAGGTTATTGAGAAACTCGGCCACAAATCCTTTGCTTCACTAATGCTGGTTTTCTCTCTGATCTCCACCTCTCCGGCCAGCGCCATCCCCGGCATCACGGCGACAGTCGCTGTGATTGTCTTGATCTTGGTTGTGCAGATGATCATCGGGCGGAATTGCGTGTGGCTGCCTGATTTCATTACCCGACGCCACATGTCCACCACGAAGCTCTGCAAGGGGATCAGCTGGCTGCGCAAGCCCGTGCGCTTCGTCGAGCGGCTTTTGAGACCACGGCTCACCTTTCTTCTCCACCGGCCGTGGCTCCTTCTCCCGCTGGTTCTGATCCTAGCACTAACGCTGTTCATGCCATTCATGGAGGTGATCCCGACCTCGGGCTCGATTGCCTCGGCAGTCATCGCGTTTTTCGCGGCCGGCCTTCTGACTCGCGACGGCGGGCTCGTCTTGGTTTCACTGATCCTGCTGCTGGCAGTGCCGGTGGCCGTCTGGCACTTCGGCTTCAGTGCCTGAACCCCACTGTTGGGGCGGGTGCCGGAGTAAGATTGTCAAAGGCCACCATTTCGATCCTTGGACCATTCTGCCGCGCACTGAACGTCAGCTCTGATCGCCAGGCTCTGTTGCATCAACTTCTTGAGGCACAAGCCGTAGCGTGTTTGTTTGCTTGGCAGGCTACCACATCCTGTGGCTTGGCAGGTTAATGAAACAGAGCCGTTCAATCGCCTGTCAGGCTTTATGGGAAACATTGCATCAGCTGCGGAACCTAAGTCCAGTCCAAGACCAATTTTGGATCGAATACCGGCCAGTTGCTTTCGCCCTGAGGGCAAGATACCTTCACCATAAGAATAACGACAGATCAGACCCGGAGGGTCGGCAGTCGGGAGAAGCGCTCTTGAGTCCGCAGGCAGCGGCGACGCTATGCGTCGCGGTGAGGGATGGCGCATACGGGCACGACAGGGCCCAACACGCGGCGAGACGGACCGCGGTGACGAATTTTGCCGGACAAGGAACAGCCCCCGCAACCCGACTTGAGCGGGCCGCGATCACGCGTCTCGCTGTTGCCTGTCCCTCTGCTGCTCGACCTTCAGGGAAGCGCCGATGACCATAGTCCTTAAAGGCGTCTCGAAGAAGGTCGGAGCCTCCACGCATATCGACGATGTCACTCTCGCCCTAGAGCGCGGTTCGCTGAACGTGCTTCTCGGTGCCACGTTGTCCGGGAAGACCTCTCTCATGCGGCTCATGGCAGGGCTCGATGCGCCGACGAGCGGTCGCGTGCTGGTCGACGGCACAGATGTGACGGGCTGGCCTGTGCAGCGCCGCAGCGTGGCGATGGTCTATCAGCAGTTCATCAATTATCCCTCGCTCACCGTCTACGAGAACATCGCCTCGCCCCTGCGCGTCTCTGGCGTCGCCAGGAGCGAGGTCGACACCCGGGTGCGCGAGGCCGCCAAGCTGCTGAAGCTCGAAGCCTATCTCGACCGCAAGCCGCTCAACCTCTCGGGCGGCCAGCAGCAGCGGACCGCCATCGCACGGGCCCTGGTGAAGGGCGCCGATCTCGTCCTCCTCGACGAGCCGCTGGCGAACCTCGACTACAAGCTGCGCGAGGAGCTGCGTGAGGAGCTGCCGCGGGTGTTTGCCGCCTCAGGCGCCATCTTCGTCTATGCCACGACCGAACCATCGGAAGCCCTGCTCCTTGGCGGCAACACGGCCACCCTGTTCCAGGGCCGGGTGACGCAGTTCGGGCCGACCCCGCAGGTCTACCGCCAACCTCGCGATCTGGTCACCGCCCGCGTCTTCTCGGACCCGCCGCTCAACACCCTCACGGCCCGCAAGGCGGACGGGACCGCCACCTTGAGCACGGGCGGGCAGATCCCCGCGACCGGACCTCTCGCCAGCGTTCCCGACGGCGAATACATCGTCGGGTTCCGGGCGCATCATCTGACTCTCGAGCCTGTGCGGACCCATGAGATCACCATCGAATCGAACGTGTCGGTCGCCGAGATCACGGGCTCCGAAAGCTACGTCCATCTCGACGCGGGCGACCATCGCTTCGTGGCCCTGGTACCGGGTGTGAGGCGCCTGGAGCCGAAATCGCCGGTCACCGCCTATCTCGATCCCCGCCGCCTCTTCCTCTTCGACGTCGATGGCCGACTCGCCGCGGCAGATCCCGCCCAGAAAGCCGCGTGAGGAAAGACCGATGGCCCGCATCACGCTCGATCACCTCGCCCATGCCTACAAGGCCGATCCCCACACTGCGGAGGATTACGCCCTCAAGGAGATCAACCACATCTGGAGCCAGGGCGGCGCCTATGCCCTGCTGGGGCCTTCGGGCTGCGGCAAGACGACCCTGCTCAACATCATCTCCGGCCTCGTGCGCCCCACGCGCGGACGCGTGCTCTTCGACGACCTCGACGTGACGGACCTGGCCACGGAGGCGCGCAACATCGCGCAGGTGTTCCAGTTCCCCGTCGTCTACGACACCATGACGGTGCGCGAGAACCTCGCCTTTCCGCTCAAGAACCGAAACGTACCGCGCGACCGGACGGCCCGGCGGGTGGAGGAGATTGCCGGCCTCCTCGACCTCACCCGTGTGCTCGACCGCAAGGCGAGCAATCTCACGGCCGACATGAAGCAGAAGATCTCCCTCGGCCGCGGCCTCATACGCCCCGACGTAGCGGCGATCCTGTTCGACGAGCCGCTCACCGTCATCGACCCGCACCTGAAGTGGCAGCTGCGCTTCACCCTGAAGGAGATCCATCGGGCGCTGGACATCACCATGATCTACGTGACGCACGACCAGACGGAGGCGCTCACCTTCGCCGACAAGGTCGTGGTCATGCATGACGGCGCCGTGGTTCAGACCGGCACCCCGGACGAGCTGTTCGAACGCCCGGCACATACCTTCGTGGGCCACTTCATCGGCTCGCCAGGCATGAACATCCTGCCCTGCCGCGTCGAGGGCGCCACCGCCATCATCGGCAGCACGATGATTCCTCTCCGGTGCGCCTATCGCACCATGTCCGGCGGCGAGCATATCGAGCTCGGAATCCGGCCCGAGTTCGTTCAGCTCCAGCCGAAGGGGGCGGGCCTGCCCGTCCAGGTGCGGCGCATCGACGATATCGGGCGGGCGCGCATCGCCCGCGTGGAGCTGGGTGGCCGCCCCCTTGCCGCAAGCGTTCCCGACGGCGTCTCCATCGAAGGAAGCGAGGCCTCTCTCGTGCTCGATCCGAACCACGTCCACATCTACGCCAACGGGCACCTGGTCGCCGGCGAAACCTCGGGGGGACGCGCGGCATGACGAAAACCGTCAACAACAAGGCCTGGTTCTTCGTCCTGCCGGTCTTCGCCATCGTCGCGTTCTCCGCCGTCCTGCCGCTGATGACGGTGGTCAACTATTCGGTTCAGGACACCTTCGGCAACAACCAGTTCTTCTGGAACGGCATCGGCTGGTTCCAGGAACTGCTCGATCCGTCGAGCCAGCTCGGCGAGCAGTTCCTATCCTCGCTCATGCGCACGCTGCTGTTCTCCTTCATCATCCTGATGATCGAAGTGCCCCTCGGCATCGCGGTCGCTTTGTCCATGCCGCGTGAGGGCTGGACGGTGGCGCTCTGCCTCGTGCTCATGGCGCTGCCGCTGCTCATTCCGTGGAACGTGGTCGGTACCATCTGGCAGGTCTTCGCCCGCGGCGACATCGGCCTCCTCGGTTGGGTCGTCAATCGCCTGGGGATCGACTACAACTACACGGGCGATCCGCTCGACGCCTGGGTGACGATCATCGTCATGGATGTGTGGCACTGGACGAGCCTCGTCGCCCTCCTCTGTTATGCCGGGCTGAAGTCCATTCCGGACGCGTATTACCAGGCCGCCCGCATCGATGGCGCTTCCCGCTGGGCCGTGTTCCGCACGATCCAGCTGCCGAAGATGCGCCGCGTTCTGCTGATCGCGGTGCTGCTGCGGTTCATGGATTCCTTCATGATCTACACCGAGCCGTTCGTCCTCACCGGAGGCGGCCCAGGCAACGCCACCACCTTCCTTTCCATCGATCTTGTGAAGCTGGCCCTGGGGCAGTTCGACCTCGGCAAGGCCGCCGCCATGTCGCTGGTGTACAACCTGATCATCCTCGCCATCTGCTGGGTCTTCTACACCGTGATGACCAACGTGGATGCCGGACGCGAGAGAGTTGAAGCATGACTGGTACCATCGCTGTCGGCTCCTCCGACGTGAAGTCCACTGCCAGGCCCACAGTCGCCAACCGCGCCCTGTCGGGCCCGCGCGTGAGCGGCCGCGTCGTGGTGATGACCCTTTACCTCCTGTTCCTGATGCTGCCGATCTACTGGCTCGTCAACATGAGCCTGAAGACCAACATGGAGATCACCTCCGGCCTGACCCTCTGGCCCCGCGACATCACCTTCGACAACTACGTCAAGATCTTCACGGACGAGAGCTGGTATTCGGGATACATCAACTCGCTGACCTACGTGATCATCAATACGGTGCTGTCGATCTCCTTCGCGCTGCCGGCGGCCTATGCCTTTTCCCGCTACAGGTTCCTGGGTGACAAGCACCTGTTCTTCTGGCTGCTGACCAACCGCATGGCGCCGCCGGCGGTGTTCGCCCTGCCCTTCTTCAACCTCTATTCCGCCATCGGCCTCTTCGACACTCCCTGGGCCGTGGCCCTGGCGCATTGCCTGTTCAATGTGCCGCTCGCGGTGTGGATTCTCGAAGGCTTCATGTCCGGCGTGCCGCGGGAGATCGATGAGACCGCTGCCATCGACGGCTATTCCTTCCCGCGCTTCTTCGTGAAGATCTTCATGCCGCTGATCGCGTCCGGCATCGGCGTGGCGGCCTTCTTCTGTTTCATGTTCTCGTGGGTCGAACTGCTCCTGGCGCGCACGCTCACATCCGTGACCGCGAAACCCATCGCCGCCACCATGACGCGCACCGTCTCGGCCGCCGGCATGGACTGGGGCCTTTTGGCCGCCGCCGGCGTGCTGACCATCGTGCCCGGCGCGCTCGTCATCTGGTTCGTCCGCAGCTACATCGCCAAGGGCTTCGCCCTTGGCCGGGTCTGAAGGAGAACGTCATGCCTGATCTCGCTTGGATGGCCTGGACCTGGCAGACCGGCCTTTTCTTCGCAGCCATTGCAAGCCTGTTGCTTATCATGACGGGACTTGCCATTTACCGGCCAGAAACAGAGCGCGTCGGCATCCTGCGCATTCCCACCACGCGCGGCGACCGTCTGTTCATCTCGCTTTTGGGCTCTGCTTTCATCCACCTCGCCTGGCTCGGGCTCGTCGGTCCGGACCTGTGGTGGGCGTCTGCACTTTCGCTCCTCTACGCGGCAGCGGTGTTCCGCTACGTGTGAAGACAGAAGCATCAAGACCTTCGGTTCACCCGAACGGAAGGGACAAGACCGGCAGACAAGCTGGCTAGGGGGTAATCTGGGAGGAAAAGAATGAAGCTCACCCAATCTCACCGGCGCTTGAAGCTCTTCGTTTCGACAAGCGTCGTCGCCATGGTGCTCGGCACCGGTGCCGCTCTCGCCGGCATGGAAGAGGCTCGCCGCTGGATCGACAGCGAGTTCCAACCCTCGACGCTCTCGAAGGACGAGCAGCTGAAGGAGATGGAATGGTTCGTGAATGCCGCGAAGCCCTTCGCCGGTATGGAAATCAATGTGGTCTCGGAGACCATCACGACCCATGAGTACGAGGCGCGCACGCTTGCCAAGGCGTTCTCGGAAATCACCGGCATCAAGCTCACCCACGACCTGATCCAGGAAGGCGACGTGGTGGAGAAGATCCAGACCCAGATGCAGTCGGGCCGCAACATCTACGACGCCTGGGTCAACGACTCCGACCTTATCGGCACCCACTTCCGCTACAAGCAGGCGGTGGCACTCGACGACTGGATGGCAGGCGAAGGCAAGGACGTGACCTCGCCGACGCTGGACATCAACGACTTCATCGGCAAGTCCTTCACCACGGCGCCGGACGGCAAGATGTACCAGCTGCCGGACCAGCAATTCGCGAACCTGTACTGGTTCCGCTACGACTGGTTCCAGCGCCCGGACCTGAAGGAGAAGTTCAAGGCCAAATACGGCTACGATCTCGGCGTGCCGGTGAACTGGTCGGCCTATGAGGACATCGCGGAATTCTTCACCAACGACGTGAAGGAGATCGATGGCGTCAAGGTCTACGGCCACATGGATTACGGCAAGAAGGACCCGTCGCTGGGCTGGCGCTTCACCGATGCCTGGCTCTCCATGGCAGGCAACGGCGACAAGGGCATTCCCAACGGCCTGCCCGTGGACGAGTGGGGCATCCGCATGGAAGGTTGCCGCCCGGTCGGTTCATCGGTCGATCGCGGCGGCGACACCAACGGCCCCGCGGCGGTGTATTCCATCACCAAGTACCTCGACTGGCTGAAGAAATATGCTCCCCCGCAGGCGGGCGGTATGACCTTCTCCGAGTCGGGCCCCGTGCCGGCGCAGGGCAACATCGCCCAGCAGATGTTCTGGTACACGGCCTTCACGGCCGACATGGTAAAGCCGGGCCTGCCGGTGGTGAACGCGGACGGCACGCCGAAATGGCGCATGGCTCCCTCGCCGAAGGGCGCATACTGGAAGGAGGGCATGAAGCTCGGCTACCAGGATGCGGGCTCCTGGACGCTGCTGAAGTCCACGCCCGTCGAGCGCCGCAAGGCGGCTTGGCTTTACGCGCAGTTCGTGACCTCCAAGACGGTCTCGCTGAAGAAGAGCCATGTGGGCCTCACCTTCATCCGCGAGAGCGACATCTGGCACCAGTCCATGACGGAGCGCGCTCCCAAGCTCGGAGGTCTCGTCGAGTTCTACCGCTCGCCCGCCCGCGTGCAATGGACGCCGACCGGCAACAACATCCCGGACTATCCCAAGCTGGCACAGCTCTGGTGGCAGAACATCGGTGACGCGGCCTCCGGCGCCAAGACCCCGCAGCAGGCGATGGACTCGCTCGCCGCCGCCCAGGACGACGTGCTCACCCGCCTCGAGCGCGCCAACGTTCAGGGCGAGTGCGGACCGAAGATGAACCCCAAGACCTCGGCCGAGGAATGGTTCAGGAATGCCGAAGCCGCCGGCACCATCGCGCCCCAGCGCAAGCTGGCGAACGAGAAGCCGAAGGGCGAGACGGTGGATTACGACACGCTCATCAAGAGCTGGCCGGCCAATCCGCCCAAGCGCAGCTGATCGCGAAAGGCCCCGCCCTTGCGGGCGGGGCCTTACAGCACGAACCAATTCTTCTGGGGACTGTCGCATTAACCTTGGCGGTGTAATCCGGAGCGGCCAACTGAGGAGCCGTTCCGTTGTTGATTTTCAAGCGCCGCCGCTTTCCCGTTGAGATCATCCTGCTGTGCGTCCGCTGGTAATGCAAATACGGGATCAGCTATCGGGATGTCGCCGAAATGAGGATCCGTCGCAAATCCGAAGCAGGGGCGAGAAAATAGCAGATGTTTGTGATCTGCTCATGCGGCGAGCATGTCAAACTGCTCGGCAAGTGACGGCTGCGAACGGCAGGCGTAGGATGTCGCCGAGGACCTTCCGCGCTTTACCGAGGAGGACTATAACCGCCAGAGGCTCCACTCGGCCCTCTGAGCCCGAAGCAGTTTGAGAGTCAACACGCCCGGCAGACAGTCAATCCTGAGGCATGATCACTGCCCACTCCGAGGGGCGCACTCCACATCATGCTTCCTCTTGTCCCTCATGCCATGCGGCAAGCGGCGGAATCGAGCGTCTACAGGCAGGGATTCCGTGACCGAATAGGGCTCATTATCGTGATTGCCCATCCAGCGATCGTCCGTTAACTGGAGGGAAGTGAGCGGCATTTACCTTCAGGAACGGACCTCATGGCGACACGACCGAAGCAAGACGAATACCAGACCGAAGGCAAGGCACAGGTCAGTACGCCTGAACTCGACCGTCTCGAGAGGCTCGCAAGCGCAGCAGCTACATCCGCTCAAGCCAAGCAATGGAAAGCGCGCAAGAATGGCTTACAGGATCTGGACGAGCCGTCCGAAGTGCGCAGCCTCAATCATGATGCGGAAGCCAGGGCACAAGCTGAAGCAGCGATGCAGCAGATGATGGCGAAGGCAAAAGGCAAGGGGCGCCGTTGGTAAGTAGTGGTGCAGTGCTGCAACGGCACAACACTAAAGCGTGTAGCAGTTTTGCCTCGTTTGGGGGCGATGTGGATACCTCAGTCAGCATCTTTCGAGGCGCTCCTGCCGAGGAGGGATCCGCGAAGCTATTAGGATTAGCTAAAGCGAAGCAGAGTGCCTCCGGTCCCGTGCTGTGTAAGGCGATAAGGATGGTAGTGCATCCGTGCTCCCTCTTGCCCCTCCAGTCACCGGCTGCGCAGGCGAGTCTGAACACTCTTAGTGACAAAGGCGTACCACTCGGAGGTGATTGGTTACGCTGCGACTTTCATCAGGTTGGTGGCCAGCTCTCTGGCTTGTTCTTTCGTCATGGTGATGTCAAAGGATGGCCCGCCGACGGTTGTGAATGCTACTGCTATCTTGTCACCTTCCGCCGCAGCCACGCCCGTGCCCGCAAAGTCTTCCAGGGTCAGCATCAGAAATTCGGGTTCGGCTCCTAGATTGTCCTTATCGGCCATTGTTCGCTCCTCGTGTGCAGCGGGTAATCCCGCTGCTCGTCAAACTCGCCTATTCTCGAAATGATCCAATTCCGACCGGGCGAATAATGCTGCGACGACACTTCCCCAATGGCAACGACCCGTCAACACGTTCGGAGCCAGCTTCGGCTTCTTGACGTCTGCACGGTACTGGGTCTGCCGTTCACCGTGCCAGTCGGTGTGTGGTCTGAAACGCGCTCTGCCCCAGGCTGGAACAAGAACTGCTCCCAAACATACGATTGGGTCCATAAGCTCGTACCAGAGAGGGACCTGCGCAAGAACGACCGTGCCGAGAACCCCGTCAGGTGGTGTGACAATGCGACCATAGTATCCAGGGCCTCAAGTCGACCGGGTCCGCACAGCGCTCCCTCTCCATCAATTTTTGGATCAATAACTTCTATCTCCATAGTCACCTAATCTCCCGCCGAACCCTCTGCCTCTTCCGCGGAGGCCGTGAACCAGTGGTAAGTGGCAGCTGCCGGTGCCTAAGCCAGCTTCTGGTCCTGACTTCTCTGGCACCCGGCCAAGCTCCCGTGACAAAGCCGTCATGCCTAGGGCCGCGCACCTGCTGCTGGTGCAAATAGGCGACGCCCACCTAAGAGAGCTCACTTAATGAACCCGCGACAGAGTATGGGATATCGTGTGAACGGGCCTCGATCACGAACGTGACGCTGGCGCCGATCTCCTCAATATCCGATATAGACTGGACCCAACGTCTATTGTCAGCTCCCGGAGGTCAGTGGCTTTACCGATCTTCAAGGCAGCCTTCTCATGCACTGGCAGGTGATCTGATGTCTGCGGGGGCATGCGTTGAACGGCCTGCTTACCATGGTGTCTCGCCGCTCGGTTCGACGAACTGGCCGGAAGGCGCATCTTCACCAACCAGTGCATATGTAACCGGCAGTCGTGCGCCTTCTTCAGGGGTCATGAAGCCGCTATGCCCGGTCAAATCCGTCTTCACGAAGCCGGGGCTCACTGAATTCACAACGATTGACGTGCCGCGCAGTTCTTGCGCCAGTTGCACGGTCAGCATGTTCAGTGCCGCCTTGGAGGCATTATAGCCGATCAAACGCGCAGAGTAGTACGGAGACGCCGGATCGCCATTGAGCGTCAGCGAACCGAGAGAGCTTGACAGGTTGACGATCCGTGCTGCCGGTGACTGACGCAGGAGGGGCAGCATCGCCTGAGTCACCGCCAGGGTGCCGACAAAATTCGTGTCCATGATCCGGCGAACGGCCTCAGGGGAGGACATAGACGGCGGACCGTCCGCCGCGTCGACGATGCCCGCATTGTTTACCAGAATGTCAAGCCTGCCGTGTTCCGCTCGGATCCTCTCGGCAGCCGCTGTGATGCTCACATCATCATTGAGGTCGAGCTGCACGGATTGCGCTGGTAGCCCTTGGGAAGAGAGATCCTCGACTGCCCACTTCGCCCTTGCGGGATCGCGGGCACCGATGATGACGAAGACTCCGCCTTGCGCAAGCTGGCGGGCGATCTCCCGTCCAATGCCCTTGTTCGCGCCCGTGACGAGGGCGATGCGGTTAGTCTTGACCATGGATAGCTCCTCCAGATTTCGGGGTCTTGAGATAACCCAGAATATGAAGGATGCTTCAGTTTGAGGATTCGCTTATGGCGTCGAGCCACCCTGCCCATCTAAAACCCCGAAAACGGCCGCGTCAGGCGCGGGCCACGGTGACGGTCGACGCCATTTTCGAAGCGACCATTCAGGTTTTGGTGACCGATGGTCCCCATCGATTGACGACCACACGGGTGGCTGAGCGAGCTGGTGTCTCTGTCGGCACCATGTATCAGTATTTCCCTCACAAGCAGGCGCTATTCTATGTCCTGAATGAGCGCTACCTGGATGCTTTGGCTAAGAAGGTGGAGAGCGCCTGTCTGGCACAACATGGCGCGCCGATCGACCAGATGGTCGAAGCGCTAGTAACAACTTATTGGAACGCCAAGATGGAACGGGCAGAAGTGACCCGCGCTCTCTACCGATCAGTTGTAGAGCTCAACAACGAACCCCTGATTGAGGCTTTCGGCCGCCGTGTGGACGCCGCGACCACTGCGATGCTCGCAAGTGCACGCGAAACCGTTTTCGCCGATTTAGCAACCGTTAATCTAACGCTTTTGACCTCGATCTTCGGCACAGTTCGCAGCGTTTTCGAGCGCAACCTGTCCGACCACGAAGCTCGTGCAGTGCATAGACAGCTGATCTTGATGTGCAACGCTTATCTCCAAGCGATCAGATTACCTGTGCACAGTGCAGTAACCAGTGATCCTGCGACGCGCCCGTCGGCTCCGGCTTGAGATGTTGCGCATTCTCCTAAACCCAGACTGGCACAACAACGACCTAAGGTCCCAAAGCAGCACGACTGTAGCCTCTGAGCGAGTAGCCCATCACGTACCGGAGCGCTGTGGTGAAAGCGCTCTCCAACTCGTAGCTAATTGAACGGGCAGTTCGGACCAACGGCTCTCGGGAGGTGATCAGGCGCTTGGTACTTCGTCCAGTCTTTGTTTCCCATGTGCCAGGGTTTATAACCGATCTGCTCGGCCTAACTCGGCTCACCGCTTAGTTGTCGAAAAATTTCTGAAGGCCCATCTGCTCCTTTGTTGTCGGCAAGGCTAGCATCGTCAGGATGCGAGCCTTGTCACCAGACAGATCACCTGCGAACACCGCACCAGCCTTCTGGAGTGTGTTTCCACCGCCCTTAAAGCCATAAACCGGTAAGGCACGTCCGTTGGGGACTTTTGTGGCGATAACCACCGGGACACCCTTGTCGATCGCGTACTTGATTGCGTCATGCATGGCCTCGTTGACGTTGCCCCAGCCATAGGCCTCCACCACAATAGCCTCGGCTCCCGTATCAGCGGCGTGCCTAACATAGCTGCCATCCGCTCCGGAATACATCGGAATCAGGTCAACCCGTGGCAGGCGCTCAGGAAGGGAAAGCTGCTGCCGGCGAAGAGGTGCGCGATTGAAGACGACTCTATCCTCATCGACATAGCCGAGGTATCCTGCATCGCCAGACGTGAAGGTCTGAACATTGCTGGTATGGGCTTTACGGACATCCCGGGCAGCGTTGATGTAGCTGTTCAGCGTAACTGTTACTCCCTTGCCCTTGGACTCCTCTGCCAGGACTTGCCGGACTGCATTCAGGAGATTGCGCGGGCCGTCACTATCCCAATCTGAAGCATTCCGCTGTGCGCCGACCGCAACGACTGGCTTATCGCTGTTAAGAGTCAGGTCAAGAAAATAGGCCGTCTGGTCGAGCGTGTCCGTCCCGTGGGTGATGACGGCGCCGACAACATTAGGGTCCGTTAGTACCTCTTCGACCTTTTTAGCCAGACTCGGCCAGCGGTCTGGCCCCATATAGTCGCTCGGGACATTGCTGAATTCGACCACTCGAACATTGGCGATGTCCTTCAACTTGGGCACCGCAGCGGTGAGATCCTCCCCAGAGAGTGCTGGGACGGGCGCCCTGGTTGCTGGGTCAATCTTCATGGCAATGGTGCCGCCGGTGGCCACAACAGCCACCGTTGGGCGCTCTTGAGCGTCCGATGTTGGGGCCCAGATTGCGACAGCAAGAAAAGTGCAACACGCGAGCCCTCTTGCATTGAAAAGAGTGTTCACTCTTTTTCTCCTTTTGCTGGCTAGTGGGATTCATTAGCGCTGTTCCGGTGCTCCATATTCGAGGAGCACCGGCCATATGTGCTGCCAGTTTCGTTACGGGATCGGCACGAACGTGATGGCGTCGCGAGCAGCCCGCTCGACCGCTTCTCGAGAGTATACAAGCGGTACGTATTCGCCTGCAGCCCAGATCGGTGCCAAGTCCCGGTAGTGGGCACTGAAGGGGTTCCCTGATTGCCCAGGTGTGTTGATGACGACACTCTCATCCCAGTTCCCAACATCCAGCACCATCCGGAACGAGGCACCGGAGGTAATGCGGAAGTCGGAAAGGCGGTATGAGGCCGCACGTGGGCTGAAGGCAGAGCCGCCCATTGCCAGTCGGCCTACGGTCATTTGAGCCCGGGTCGGATCATCGGCCAATGGAGCCAAGGCGTGCTCGAATTGAGCATGGTGGAGTTTGCCCCACGCCCAGGTCGAGACGTCCGGCCCAAGAAGCTGCCGGACCTCATTTATCGCACTATTCAGGCTCTCTATAAGGATGGCCTGACGTACAACGACTGGATCAGGGCCAAGGGCGCTACCGGGGTTTTCCAGGTAGTCGACCACAGCGGCGATGTCGCTCGTGCCCAGAACGGCCCCGACTTTCTCAGGGAGAGCCTTCGCGACAAGCGCGCGCCCCAGATGCTTGGTCATCCAGACCTCGAACAGAGCTGCCGCCGGACTATCAGCCGATGTACGGAGATCCCAGTCCTTGAGAAGGCGTAGCCCTTCATTCAAGGTTGGATCATCTGTCTTCACAGGCTCAAGCAGCTTGATCAGCCGCCGCCCGTTGACGGTATAATCATCCGTCTGCAGGGCCATGGCATCGGCAAGGGAAATCTTATCCTGAGACGCGAGCACCTCCTTGATGCGGGTGATCCGTGAAGGATCCGACCATTCAAATCCAACCTTGCGTTCTGCAACCGGGTACCCGGCTGGCAGATTCATCTCGTTGGCAGTTGCGAACCATCCGGCCTCCGGATTGTAGAGTTGCGGCAACTCCTCGCCTTTTAAGAAGCCGGACCATTCGTATCGGCCATCGCCAGGAACCGGCATCAGTCCATCCCAGTTTGGGCGCAATGGGGCGCGTCCGCCAACAATCCAGCCGATGTTGCCGGATGCATCGGCATAGACTTGATTCTCCGAGGGAGCACCCCAGTTCGCCATGGCCTTCTTGAAGCCATTCCAGTCCTTTGCTGTCATGTACTCAGCCGAATTGAAGTAGGCCGAAGTGCCGGGCTCGAACCAGACCGAGCGCATCGCGAAGGCTCGTCGCTGCGCGTTATCGGCGTGGAGGATAGGGCCATGCCGTGTGAACCGAAGTTCGACTTCGCGCGGCGCCTCTCCCTTCACCTCGATCGTCTCACGGATTCGCCTCATGTCCTCCCAGCCGTCTCGGTACCGGTACTGGTTGGGGTTTGTCGGATTGATCTCGTAGACGAATAGATCCTCCTGATCGATGGCGAAGATCGTGAGACCGAATGCAATCTGGCCATTGTGCCCGATGGAAATTCCCGGCAGGGCCGGCTCGCCAGCACCGATCACGGATAGGTCGGGTGCATTCAGATGGACGATGTACCGGAGCGATGGGACACCGTGAGCACGGTGAGGATCGTTGGCCAGAATCGGCCGACCGGTCGTCGTGCGGCTAGGAGCAATCGTCCAGTTGTTTGAGCCGATTGTGCTCACGCGATCGCCGGCCTCAGCCAGGAACTTGTCGGGGTCAAGAGATGTACGCTGCTGACCAGGTTTAGTGAATGTGACGGTGCGCGTTGCAAGCTGATAGTCTCTTAATACCTCGCTCGGTACTGAGCAGGGATCCAGGCCCTCCGGAATGCGAGTCGTCCAGTCAGGTTCGATCTTGCGCCGAAATCGGTCCGCCTCGAGGCCGCCCGCGCAGGCCACCCGGGCTCGTGAGACTTCGGATGCCACGTTGCGGGTCAGACCATGACTGCGGATGCGGACGACATCCTCAGGCGTCCAGCGGTCCGGCATAGTGCCAGCGACCCTGAATTCAATTGGGGTAGGCCGGCGGCCACTGTGCACTTCGTCGATACTGCTGGCGAATCCATCATGCACCTGTTGGAAGCGTCATGAGCCTTGTGAATGCTGACTGACGCGTTCGCGCGAGCGGTGTGCCCGCGAACCAAGCCCCTAGCCGGATGAGGTTCATAGCGGC
>NZ_JBHSBQ010000131.1:0-43771 GCF_042650665.1 Microvirga sp. GCM10011540
AGCGCCGCCGGCGCTCTGTGCCGAGAACTTCGATCTTCATTGATCTACTGACCTTAAAGCTAGCCTTAAGGTCAGAACGTCACGTGCAAACAGCACTCTCACAAGAGGGCCCACGCCGAGTGCTTACCCTGGATCATCTCCCGGATGCCCGCCACCTTGTGGGCCGCCAGGTTGTCGAGCACGACCACATCACCGGGCGAGAGCTCTGGGATCAGCACTTGCTCGACATAGGCGCGGAAAACCTCACCGGTCATTGGGCCATCGAGCACCATCGGAGCAATCAGGCCGCTCGCGCGCAAGCCTGCCACGAGGGTAGTGACCTTCCAATGTCCCCACGGCGTGGCATCTACCACGCGCTTGCCCTTGGGACCCCAGCCATAACGGCGCGTCATCGTGGTGGTGGCGCCCGTCTCGTCCAGGAACACGAAGCGGGTACTATCCATGTAGCGCTGCCACACACGCCAGCGCTGGCGCTCGCGGGCTACATCCGGCCGGTCCTGCTCGGCCGCCCGACTGTCTTTTTTTGTGCCGCAGGCCAAGCCGGCGCAGGGTGAGCAGGATGGTGGAGAGAGCCGCCACCACGATCCCGCGGGCTCTTAACTCAGCCCGGATCTCGGCCAGCGTGATGCCGGACTTGGCAGCAACTAAGCGGCGGAGTAGGTCCTCATGTGGTTCCAGCACCGGGCGGCGATGCCCACCAACCCGGTCAGGGACGAGCGAGCCAGTCCTGCGGACCCGCTGCATCAGCTTCACGGCAGCCGACGGGCTGACCTCGTAACGTGCGGCAGCCTGGCGGATCGAACTGCCCTTCTCAACGGCCCGGGCAATGCGCCGGCGCAGATCCTGTGATAGCGGTGTGGTCATGGTGAGCCTCGCTGCTCACGCCCCACTCGCTACGGAATCAGACACGTCGATTCCGTTCAACCCCAAACTGCTCTAGCCTTCCTCATTGCGGGCCGAGTGGCTGCAGCTCGGCTAGCCGGCCATACTCATGATTGAAGCGTTCCGTTGATGCGCGAGCAAAAATCAGGAACGGGTTATCGTGCCGACGCGGAGCCGGCACCTGCCGTCGCGTGGCTTCAGCGACAAACGCATCCAGGACCTCGCCTGACCTCCGACACTCCAGGATGAAAGCATAGCCTTCCTTAATCCGGCTAAAGGCGCGCCTATGCCCTTCTGCCTCAACGCCTGTCTGCTCAATTGCAAGGGAATTAAGATAGTCTAATTTTGTAAGGACGTGCTGTAGCACGTCCTGCTCCCGGCCTGCAGTCTCACCGACGGCCTGTTCATCACTTGATTGGTTGGTCATACAGGTTCCATCCAAGTTGAGCTGGATGGTATGCCGTGCTTCCAGAAGACAGACGCGGCGGCACACCACCCTGCTTAAGGGTTGATGTCCGCCACCGCGCAGTGGGGTTATAGCCCGAGTTTTTTACTTACACTCATTGATCAGGGCCCTGATCACCCCTCTCTTGGTCTTCTCAAGAGAGATTGAGTGCCAAGTCACTCTTAGTTCTGTTTGGGATTGACAGAACTAAAGTGCTCGCCGGGTTTGCCCGCCGGATCGCTCCGAACGTCTCTGCCGAGCACTATAAGCTGCAACAGAGGGGGTTAGAGGCGCAGGTGCCTCACAGATGCTTGAAACTCCTCTACCATGCAGAGGAGGCGCGAGGGACCATATAGCCTCAGCGGCGCGCTCAGACAAGATTATAGATGGAATATATTTGTCGCACCGCACGCAGACTAAGATCCCAGATTTCCTTTGCTAGCGAATACATATGTCATACTGGTTATCGGCTCACCAATGGCAATCATGATTCTTGCTGGCCACAAGCACCTTTCAACGACGCAGCGCTATATCGACGTCAACGACGAGATGATGCGCGCTGCGGTCGAAGTGCTTTAGACAAACCGTTATTCTCCGCCCACGACAACGTCCCTAAACTTCTCGCAAATCTCAAATCTTTCGCATCTGAGTTTTGCGAATGTGAACGTCTCGGGCAGCCAGCGTCCGCACCCACTCGCATACACGGGCATACCCCCCTCTGCGGTCCAGTACGGATTGCAAGTCGGCTAAAGGGTGGCTGAGAAAACGGGGTCAATCTAAAGTGGTATGAGAGCCTCATGTTCTAGAAACCTTCTCGTCAGCATGTCTAAATTCTGGTACAAAATGTTAGATCCTGCAGAGATACTATCTACACTAGTTGTCGCGTGCCCATCCCAACGTGATTCAAAGGGCTACCCTGACGGAGGTCGGAGAAATTGGAGATCGCGATGTCTCGATCGTCTGACACTGGACTCGGCCTGGCGGAATATCTGACAGCACTGCAGGCAGAATTGAGCACGGCCGGCGCGCAGGCAAAAAGGAACGATTCCAAATTCAGCATTGATGGAGTCACGCTCCAGGTAGATATCTCATACACGCTCGTTGCATCTGCGGACTCGCCGACGAGCACTAAACCGCAATTCTGGGTACTCGGACCCGCGACACAGGATACCAAAGACGGCAACTCCCCGGTTCATCAAACTAACAACAACTAACCGTGCGATTGTCCCCAATTCCAGAGGCCGCCGACGAGAATGGGGCCAAAGAGGTCGAGGTCTCATCTGTTTCGCCACCAGCCCGTTCTACAGTAAAGAACGGCTAACGAGAGACCGATGGCAAACCATGATCCGATGACGTGAACTACGAAAAGACTGTTACTAGTTCCGTCCCTGCTTGCGGGAGTGCTTGCGATGGATGTGCTAAGGCTCGGAGAACCGAATAACTTCTGGAATGCGCCGGCTTATACGGTCAAGGTGCGCGGGCTGCGATATCTATGGGGGTCGTCCGGCCTCACACAGAATCTTAAATTTGAGAAAGCCTTCATTCTCCACATCGCAAACGATAAGGCCGGTGAGCCGATTACGGTTGGAACGCTTGTCGCGGGGGGAGCCAAAACAGGACTGGGAACCATAGAGCCGGGCGAGTGCCTCTCGGTTTCCGTGAACGATATTTCGGGCGTTTACGCGGAGTGCGCCACCGATTCAATCGTGCACTGTTTGATTTACTAAGCTAGCCGCCAACGGGGAAGATCTGCAATGGGCACTGCAAATATCATTGCGATGGTCGCACAGCCTGTGCACGCATCCTATCTTTGCTTCGAAGTTGGCGGCATTCTTGACACGTGTAGAGCCCAACTAGGCGCAGCCGTGAACGTCATCCCATACGACCAGTTTAGTGGGACTGTGAAGAACGGCGGGACGATCGCCGGCGACCCTTCACGTCTCCAATTCGATTCTGACGGAATCGTGAATTTTGCCCAAAATTTTTCCCTGGCTACCCTCAGGAATGAGGACAGGAAGGCCCTCCTGGACAAGGCCGTCAATACTCGGCAAAACGTCTACTTTTCGAGGCATGCCAACTCTGCTTCAGTCATTTCAACAATTAGGGGCAACTACTCCAAAACTTCGCCGGCTTCGACCCCGAACCTGCTCGAAATTCTGAGCGACATTGCCCAACAACAGTCGATGGATCTCCAGGAGGCCTACAGGGAGGACGACCGATTGGGTGTCGTGAAGGCGACGAGCAGCAGCTTTGAAACAACAACGACGAGCACAGGGCGGGCTCAGCGAATCGGTAAGTTCTACCAGGAGAGTGTGGCGAGGACCTTTAGTCAAACGTCTCGCATCCCGGCAGAGCCGTGGGAAGGGGCAGATCCTTATAAAGATAAACCTATATGGAACAGCTATTATAAAAAGGCTGCCTACACCAGTGTGCCTTCTGGAACCTTACCTGTGCAGACGACCGGGGTAAATTACGAAATGTCGAATAACGACGGCACTGCGCGGGCTACGCAATCGTCAACACATGTTGATTATGAATACAGAACACCTTTTCTCGAAGCACGAGCGAGAAACCTACGTGCTCAAATAAGCTTAAGGGATCAGAAGTTTGAATTTTTTATGTTCGGGCAGACTGTACCACACTTAGAGCAGATTTTTGAAAATGAACTCGCATCTCTCGACAGCGATGTCTATCAACTTCAAATCGCGTTGTTGAGATCGTTCCTGACATCGCCGGTTCCAGGCATCGTCACGGGCATCTACAAAAATCCCGGTGACGCGGTGAGCGCAGGCGAACCCGTAGTCCGAGTCGAGGACAATGCGGTCATCCATCTTGTTGCAAATCTCGTACACTATGGGCCGATTCCGGTTGGTGCGACCGCAACCGTGACGACAACATTGAACGGCTCTGCGGGCGGGACCACGAAGCTTACGGGAAGCGTTGTTGCGGCTCGCGGAGCAGGAAGCGGCGGCCGTTGGGAGGTCATAATAAAGGTCGACAACTTAGACAGTGGCGGCAATTTCATAGTTCCGCTCGGCTATAGTTTTGATGCCGAGTATACCGTCATGACAGTAGTCTGAAGACAGCGTCCTTATACAGGATATTTTGTTGGTTCGGCGCGAGCTGCTTCTAAGTGATTGAGTGAGATCGAGCAGGACTGCCGCCGCGATATAGAGGAGACGCCTCATGCCTGGCGAAGGCGAAACCGGTGGTGGCGGCGGTGGAGATGGAGGTAGCGGTGGATCGGGAGGACCTAACTATAGTGATATCGAAGCTATTCTGCGCTATTTAGGACATTTGCCGATCGGTAAGGACGGTGACTTTACTGGCAACGCCGGCTACTTTGGAGACAATATCGGTCCGGTCGGCTCCAAGGAGCCGGAGAAGTACGAGGATCAATCCACCGCGTTGATCAATGCACTTATGACGTCGTTGGGAAGGATCTCTGGCGGGCCGCCGCGAGCACGTGATGAGAACCAGCGATCACGGGGAATCGAGCCCTATAGTGGCGCCACAATGCCGAGAGAAAACCTGTTTTCCTTTGTCGGCGCCGACGTCGATATCTATTCTGGCCTGCCCTTGGGCATCGAGGACCCGAATCCCTTTACGGGACTGCCTGCTTCCGATCCGTTCGCCAAAGCCGAAGGGCCGGAGCGCATGCGGAGCGGCGCACCGTTCGGCGCCATTCGGCAGACAAGCCTCCTTTCGTCTCCTTATCTGCTTGCCGAAAATGATACCGTCACACGCAATTATAGCCGGGCCCCGAGTCCGCCGACCATGAAAAGCGATTTTAACCAATCCAGCGTCGCAAACTTAATTCAAGCCGAGACGGATGAAAGCTATGCCGCGATTCAAGCCCTTACGGAAGGAAAGGCAAGAATCATCGGCATTACTAATGGTTTTGACGTGCACGCGGCTGCGGCGAAGGCCGTGCAAATGGCACAGAGCGATGAATATAGACTCGCATCTACCGTCAACCAGCTACGCGACCATCCACTGGAAATCCGGCATTCCGCAGTTTCGACTGGTCTCGGACATTTCGCTAAGGGCGTGTTCCTGGCAGGGAGCGGCGTGCTGACGCTCCCGGAGTTGCCTCCGATTGGTGCAATGGGCCTTGCGGCCGGCATCGCTCAGGCTTCCTCAGGTCTCGTCTTGGCCTTCAGCGGCGCGGACATCACAGAAACGATTCGTATGAGCGGCGATCTCGATTACGTCTTCGATCTGACGTCATCGCCCATGAAGATAATGTTTGGAACTACGGGGCTCGTCCTGTTCGGTGGAGACGTCGAAATGTCACATCGGTGGGCTCTCGCAGGTGGCATTTTCGAAGATTTGGCGACACTCCGCGGTGACCCCTCTAAACTTTACTCGGCCTTAATTCCGGGGGTGGGAACAAAGGCCGAAAAAGGGGCGTCAGCGCTGCTCGTGAAGGACGTGGTGGCGCTCGGATACAAGGCGCGCGCCGAGAGCGTCGAGCAGGTTGTGGCAAAGCTCAACAGGAATTTCACCGTTGAAGAATTGAACGCGATTGGAGCGTTCCGGGAGGAGTTGGCCGCAAGTGGCCGATTAGATCTTGCGGGACAAGCCGGTCATGCTGCGGCGGGAGCGGCAGGTGGTAGCGGTGGTGTCGACTTTCCGAAGTTTGGTGGCGCTTTTCAGCAGGAGCTGAAGCTTCACGGTCCGTATACCGGGGTCGTTCAATGGCACTTGGATAAGGCTTCGACCCAGAGCCTCAACTACAGCATCAAATCTCAGTTGGAGACCCGTGCTTTGGGCGAGCAACTGGTCCCAATCCGCTCGGTCAAACACATCTGGATCAGCCCGACCGAAGCCGTGAAGTCTGTCGGAAGGTGATGAAGCTTCTACCCGCGCGGCCGAGCAATGGAGTGCAGGACAGCAGCTGGGCTAACTGGGAACCTCGATAAGCAATTGTTATACGATAAGCATTAGCAAAGGAGAGCGCAATGTCCCAGTCAATTCGACTTATCTACCGGAACGTGCAGGGAAGAGTACGGTTAAATCACAATTGGGGTGCTATCAACAAAAGGTCTGCGGTCATTATTACTGCCGCGGAGTGGAAGCCCGTAAATCCGCCAAACCCGGACGACATGACGGGTCGTCCGCATCTAGGTGACGCGAATATCTATGTGACCAACATAGGCCCACACGATCCTGAAGGAGGTCCCGGAGGCGTCGAGTTTTACCTACATGTCGATTTTGACAGCCCTCTGCACGTCCAGGTTACAATTACTGTCCTAGATCAGGTTGACGGATATCAAGTTATTGGATGAGTCACCAGATCACGTGCGCGTTGACGCGGAGCGACGACAGATACTTCAAGCGATCAGCTTAGGACACTGATAGCTCTCGTCGGCATGCCTATCGGAACTGTTGCATTAACCCTGGCCTTATAGGTTGGTGCGGTTCGTCAGAAACCGCCTCGGTGTCGATGTACAAGCGCAGTCTCGCGTCCTGTTGAGATCATCCTGGTTTGCGTGCGTTGGTGCTGCAGGTATGTAATTTTCTACCGTGATTTGGTGAAGATGATTTAAGAGCATGGCGTCGAGGTTGACCCATCCACAATCTTCCGGTGGGGCATAATCCACCACTGCACTTAGAGCACGACCAGCCTCTCGCTCGGACTGATCACACTGCTCCACTGCATCGTTGCGCACGGTTGAACAACGATCAATATGCACCTTTGCTAACCGATCGTATTCACCTGAGCTTGTTGCGATGACCTGACTTGCGGCTTGGGCGAGCCAATCTGTTGCGCCTTTTTCATCGCGGCGAGGTTTGGAACGTAGGAACGCGTTGGCGGAGAAGACATGGGGTGACTGGGGCGATGGCAGCCCCGGCGCTCAGGGCGAGGCTGCTCTCGGGCTGGGCAGGAGTGTCGCCGCTATGACGCGGAAGAGGTCAGCGTCCGGACAGCAGGACGCAAAGGCCAAGCGGATGCGGCTCGCCGTTTCCTGGACCCGCACGGCGATCTTGAGCAGGCGCAGCCGCAGCGTGGCGAACTCGGCCCAGGCCAGATCGCGGACAGTTGGGATGGCCTCGCGCACGGACAGCATCAGCCAGTAGGCAGCCGTATGCAGCACGAGGCGGACCTGGTTGGCCACCGCGCGGCGGCACGAGGTTCGGTCGGAGGCAAGTTGCGCTTTGTGGAACTTGATCCAATTCTCCGCCTGACCGCGGGCACAGTACAGGCCCTCGTAGACGACGCGCGGGCTCGTCCCGGTCAGGTTGGTGACCACAAAGCGGATGTCGAGCCCGAGGCGGGTCGCCTCGATGCGGGCGATCGCGCGACGCTCGCCCGACCAGCTTTTGGCCCGGTGCCTGGTCTCAGCGAAATCCCGCACCACCTCACGATCCTCGATCGCCCGTCGGGTGCGCACCGCATCGGCGACATCCTGCACCTTGCTGGTGAGCGGTCGGCTCCCGGCCAGCCCGAACAGATAACTGAGGCCGCTCTGCTCGCAGAAGGCCATGACCTCGGGGCGGGCATAGTGACTGTCGCCGCGGATCGTGATCTGCGTGGTCGGCCAGCGCGTGCGGATGCGGCGCACGAGGCGTCGCAGATGCGCCCGTACCTCCACGCCGGAGGGCGTCTTGCCCGGCCGCAGCACGACGGCGACCGGTCGGCCGGTGCTGTCGTAGACATGGATCGGCAGAAAGCAGCGCTCATCATAATGGGCGTTGAACAAGGACAGTTGCTGGTGCCCATGCACCACGTCGCAGGTGTCGTCGATATCCAGCACCACGCCATCCGGTGGGGCGGCATAGCTGTCCATCCACTGGTCGACCAGGGCATAGGTCAACCGGATCGCATCGCGGATCGTAGGCGCATTCTCCAGACGCGAGAGCGTTGGCTGCGAGGCCAGATCCACCCCCGTCTCCGGCAGGTGCCCGCAGGCGAGCTTGAAGGCCGGATCCGTCCGCAGCGGATCAAAGTCGTTGCAGTCCTCGTAGCCGCAAGCGATGGCGAAGATGCGGGCGCGGATCATGTCAGGAATGGCGTGCTTGGTCCGCTCCGGGGTGCGCCGGTCCGGGATGAGGTGCGCCAGTCGCTCGGCGATCCCGAGCCGGCGCTCGGCCTGGGCGAGGAGCATGACGCCGCCGTCTGATGATAATCGTCCAGCATCGAAAGCGGCGGTGATCTTCTTGCGGGACACGGCTGGAAACGGAAACGTTGCGGTTGTATCGTCCGGCATGGCGGGTGTGGCACAGTGCAATCAGTGGCAGGGGTTGGTCTCAGCAACCAAATCCTACGCTGCCTCAAGGCCTTAAGCTACATCCGCCAGCCCTCTCCAGCCACCTCGTGCATAAGAACGGCTAGCTAGCCTGTTCGGGGGTTAGGGTTTGATGCGCGCCCCAAGATTTTCTCTGTATCCGCTAGGAGGAACTTCAGCATCTGCCCCTCCGCTTTCTGGCAAGCGTCTATGTGCCGCCAATAGGTCGCCCAGCGCATCCACTTCGGCTTGAACGGCAACTTCTCCGTTAGGTTCGAACTGCCACCAATCCGCTTCCGGGCCTTACGGGTCCTCCTGCGGGCTTGATCCAGAGCACCCTCCCGCTGCACGGCATACCCCAGGCGATAAGCTTTTTGGGACGCGAAGATGCGTGCCCCATATGGCAGATACAGCTTCATCACGCGACGGCCTGTCGACGGGCACACAAACCACCAGCGCCGACCACCATAGGGTGGAGTGGTCGTGACCAGGTGGATCCTCTGCCCTCCCACGCGGAAAGGTTCTCCAAGCGAGTTGAAACGGTTGATGCTAGCCATTTCCAGAGTGCCGGTATTCTCGCCGAAGGCAGCCTGATACTCGATGTAGCAAACAGGTTGCCTGCTGTTCGGCCATGTCCATTGCAGATTTCCGGATTGCGGGGAGCCTGACCCGAGACCGGCGCGTATCAGATGCCGAAGGTCAAGCGTGATGCTGTTTTCGACCGTTGGACGCCCGCCGCCACTTCTCGCCATTTATTCGCCCTCCATTCCTAAATTTTCTGGCAAACGCTAATTCTCTACGCATAAAAAATTCGACCCCCACAATTCCTACACGTCTTGCAGGGGTCCATGAACTTGAGCACTCGGCTCAGCCAGCTCCCGCTCTCGCCCCTTCTATGGTTTGATGTCGGCCATGATGATTTCTTCGGCAGAGGCTCGGACGAAGGTGCGCCCGTCCGAGAGACGGGCACTTGTTGCCGTGAGGCCAATCACCTGCGCACCCTGAAGTGCCCAAGCCAGAGCCGTGGGCGTGAACTGCGGGCTGATGATGTCGCGAGCCGTCCACCCGAGCCGCTCGGCCGTGCTGCTCCAGCTGTCCAGAAACACACCAAAATCGTTGATGGCCTGGTACCAGCGGGCCACGTCCACGCTCGCCGGTCGAGCCACCTGCAAGGCCGCGAACACCCGGGCGAAGGCGGGGGAGACCCCGCCCTCCAGAGCCATGGCTTCACGCTCCTCGAGGTTACCATTGGAACTTGCCCGGCATGCACCCTCCTCGTGAACGAGGTGCGGGTATTTGAAAGCCGAAGCCGGTGTCACAAGCGTCCCAATGCCGCGTGACAGGTAAGTGCTTGCGCCGCCTGGCATCACAGCGTCACAAGCATCACGCGCCTTTTTGGGCGGGGTGGCTTTCGTCAGCCGGGCCAGGTAAGCGCGCAGCGCCGGAAGGTTCGGTGCCATTACGCCCCCCACGTCTCAAGGGCGTCCGCCTTCACGGCGAACAGGTTCTGGGTGCGACCATCAATGCGCTTGGCCAGCCGGTGGGCCGGATCCGCGCTGGTGACAAGCACGCCGTTTTCCGCCAGCAGCTTCGCGACCGTGGAGGGCTGGCCGACACCGCCGACAACCTCCTTCCAGCCCGTGGCCGTGAAGCCCCACACCAGCTCGCCGTCATGCAAGAAGCGATAGCCCAGCAGGTCGCGGATTGCGCCATGCTGGACCGGGGTCGACGGATCGGTGAACGCCATCGGCTCAAGATTGCGGAAGCGGCTCTCGCCATGGCTCTGGGTGGTGGCGCGCAGCACCTCCACAGCCGTCACGAGTTCGCCCGGTCCTTCGCCACCTCGTGTGCTCCGCAAGGCCTGAAAGCACGCTACAGCAGCCTGCTCCGCCTCGCCTTCAGCCCACGGCAGGTCCAGGATTACCTGTGCTAGCTCACCGGCCACAGCCACTAGAGCAAAGCGCGCGGCGACGCGATGCGCCTGTCCGTCCGACGGCGGAATGCCATCGAGGAGCTTGCTGGTGATCTCCCGGATCCGAATACGCGCTCCACTTTCGACTCCTATCGGATCTGCGGCCAGACCTTCAATGTATGCCAGCCCAACCGTGCCGTAGGTGCGTAGCGCCGCGTTCTTGAGCTCCTTCGAGAATGCTGCCGGCTCCATACCCTTTGTGTCTTCGAACGTGCCGTAGCCCTGGCCGGCATCCGCCGGGATATCCGGCATGCGCGCGAGCTGACCTGCCCGGGGCTGGCGACCGCCCTCGGCGATCTTGTTCGCCAGAGTGACCTCGCCTGAAGATAAGAGCATGATACGCCAGCTCGCCTGGCTCTTGAGCTCCGCATTGCGGGTCGCGCGTGCCCGGCCCATGCCGTTGATCAGCATATACACGGTGCTGCCGATCGTGCGGCCATCGGCCTGTCCCATCTCGTCCAACACCAGAACAGTACCGGAATGAGACCGGGCAATGCTTTCGAGACCGTTCTCCGTGCCGTGCCAGGATTGAACAAAACCCATCCGACCACCGCCACCGAAAACACTTCCTGCCACTACGAGCAGCGTGGTCTTGCCAACACTGGAGGGACCGACGAGATGGAAACCACCGCCCTCCCCCTGCAGCAGATCGTTGAGCGGGCCGGCGAAGGCCACGGAGCAGGCGAACACTGCGCGGGTGTTGCCCGAGCACAGGCGCGCCACCCCTTCCTTCCAGTCCTCCAAGGTACCGGCGGTGGCATAGCGGGCTGCATCGGCCTTGCCCTCGAACATCATCTGCTCGCCGGCGGCGGCGCCGATGGTGCCGGTGGGCAGAACGAAGGCATAGCCGTACCAGCCAGCCTGCTTCACCAGACGCACACGCATGTCGCAGGTGAGCCCGAGCAGAAACTCCTTCAGCAGGCTCTTATGAGCTGCCTTGGGCGAGATCCACAGGCCTCCGGACGCGAGGGGACGGAATACGTCCGCCCCCTCACCAATCAGGTCTGCCTGAGGGAGAACCGCCAAATGGGGCTTACCATCGCGGTCCTTCCAGGTCAGGAGGATACCCCAATCATGACCTTTCGGATCGCGAGCGAGACCACTCACCACCAAAGGACCGGCTATCTTGACCGGCGCACTGCTTTCACTCTTGCTATAAAAAAGGCCGCTATTCTCCAGCAGGAAGCCGTCCGGCAGAACAGGAGTGGAACCCGACGTGTTCGGCGGAAGGTCGGCCGCGCCAATGTAATTTTCGACAGGAGCGTCCATCTAGCCCTCCCTCGAAGCCGTCGCCGCGGATGCGACGAGGATGCGCGGAAGGGGCTGCACGAGCGCAGCGGCCAGCTCGCGGCTGTGCTTCTTGTCCTCCGCAAGCAGCGGGCCCGCATCGATCAAGTAGTTGCGCGCCTTATGGGTATCGGCAATTACGATCCCTTTGCCGCCAGCGTGCAGCCAACCCCACGGCGTACGATGCACGGGCAGGCCTCCGGACAGACGCGGACGGAGAACCGAGTTCTGCCCGAGGGCCCAGCCGACCCCGAGCCAGGTGCCGAAGCGGTCCGTCTTGGGATCCCAGGCTGCAAGGTCTACCAGACGGCCATTGAAGTCGCGGATCGGGAAAACAAAGGCCGGCTCACCCTCCCCGTCTCCGCAGGAGCGGCACAGCTGCGAGAACGCGAAGCGGTAGGCACCAGCCCACACGACCGTTCCCTCGCGGATTGATGCCTTCGTGAGGGTCTCTTTGTCGACGCCCTGGTGCTGGAACTGCGCGACAACGAAACCGGACGGCTCCCAGCAGGAGGCCAGAGTCCCGCCAATGAACTCCAGAGTGTGGGCACCCTGCAGGCCATCATGGTGGTGGCCTTCGATCCGGCGGCGAAGAGCAGAAACAGCAGCGTTAGAGCTGACAAGCAGGCGCTTGTTCTGCGTCGACAGACGCGACCGGCACGCGGCACAATCGTGCTGGTAAGATCCTGAAATTTTCACGTGAAAGTTTCCAAATTTCCAACCCGAGCGAGGCCGCGCGCAAGATGAAGGTCGCTTGTCTTCGGGTTTGGTGTGGAACGTCGTCAGAGGTGGTGGGCCGGACTTAGCGGCCCTCCAGCATCTCGCGAATGGAGGCAACGAACACGAGGCGGCGGCGGCCGATCGTGACGGTCTTCACCTTGCCTTGGTTGATGAGCTCGTAGAACTTGGTGCGGCCAAGACCGGCCAGACGGCGGCCCTCGTTGACTGACACGACAAGGGGCTCTGAGGGGGAGGCGCGAGGGTGCATAATGATCTCCGGGTTGAGCTGCTGTATGCGAACAACAGCGTTCCTCCAGAGACTCCAGCGGAAGCGGGAGATCAGATACGTCGGGTTTGAACTTTCTGCATCCCCAACTGGACGTATTTCAGCGTTTGAGCGCTCTTTTCAAAGACCTACGACTAAGATTCTTCTTTATTCCGAGCGTGGAGAGTAGTGTGGTCACAACCTTCCCGAACGCGCCGTTGGGTTCATCACCCGGCTCTTGATCGAATGCTCGTCTCCATGCGTGACCCAACAATCCGATCAGACGGATTATCGCGGGTGGCGGCCCCACGTAATTGTGCTGTGGCGGCAGGTCAGCATAGGACGCAATCACCTTGCTTGCGGCCGCTGTGAAGATGCCACACTCCCACTGGAATCGATCGAGGAGATAGTCGGATGACAAGCCGATGCGCCAGTTAATGCCGTCCTCACTTATGGGAACAACTCGTCCCAGCATCGTTTTTGGACCGAAGGGGACCTCATCGGTAGCGATACTCATAGCACCGGCGCTCTCGCCGGCTGCAGCATTGGCAGCCTCTTTCCAATGTACGTGCAACCATGCCCTAGCCTCATGTTCTGCGGCGAGGTCGAACTCGGCTCTTTGCCACTCCGGTAGTCTCGACAACTCCTTCTGCAATCCTTCGAGGTGCTTTCTTATGCGCTTGAATTCTGGTGCATCACGATTAGGACCCGCACCGCTACGAAGACGGGTACTTTCAAGGGCAACTCCTATACCAGCCATAAACCGGATCTGGCGCGTCTCCTCGCGAAAGACGTGGAGTCGCCTCTCCTTCAATTCAACCACTACAGCCCTGCGCACCTCTGGAGTGAGAACCAGCCTGCTTACATCGACCTTCCAGGGCCCACTGCTGCTCATGAACTCTCTCCTGATTGCGCCTCTTGCCTTTTTGGGTTTGACAGGGGGTCTCCCCGTGCCGACTGGGAACTACGGCTGAAGCTCACAATGTTCAGCCCACTGCTCCATTAGGGCGCGGCGCTTCTCGAATAGATCCGTCCGGCGATACGCCGCCTCGACTTTGTTCTCAATCACGTGAGCCAATGCAGCCTCCGCCACCTCACGCGGCACACTGGTCTGCTCGGCGGCCCAGTCGCGGAAGGCTGACCGGAAGCCATGAACCGTCGCGTCCACCTTCATCCGCCGCATGACCATCTCCAGAGCCATCGTGGACAAAGGCCGATCCCGCTTCAGGCCAGGAAACACGAGATCGCCGGTCCGGATCTCGCTCATTCTCGATAAGATCTCCTTAGCCCGCCGGGAGAGCGGCACCCGATGCTCGCGGCCTGCCTTCATCCGCTCCTTGGGGACTGTCCAGATCCCCTTCTCTAGGTTGAACTCCTCCCAGCGCGCACCCATAGCCTCACCGCTGCGAGCGGCAGTCAGGATCGTGAACTCCAGACAGAGCGCGCTCACCGAGCCGGTCTGGCGCAGACGGGCGACGAGCGGTGGCACCTTTTCGTACGCCAGTGCCTTGTGGTGGCCACGGGTGAGCTTCTGCCGCTTTGGGAGCAGATGATCGAGGTGTCCGCGCCAACGCGCTGGGTTTTCGCCGGTCCTGTAGCCTTTGGCTTTAGCGGCATCGAGCACCTTCTCGATTCGACCTCTCAGACGGGAGGCGGTCTCTGGGACCTTGCTCCATAACGGCTGCAGAATGCTTAGCACATGCTCGGTGGTGACCGCATCCACGGGCATAGACCGGATTGGCTCGCAGTAGGTGGTGAGGGTCATACGCCATTGATCTCGGTGCTTAGGGTTGCGCCAGCCGGTCTCAAGAGCTGCCACAACCTCGTCCGCCATGCCCCCGAACGTCGGGATCGTCCTCTCATCGCCGCGAACTGTCAGAGGGTTGCGGCCTTCGGCCAGTTGAGCCCGCGCCTGAGCCGCGAGTTCGCGGGCTCGCGCCAAACTGACGGTGCTGGCACTGCCAAGGCCCATCTCCCGAAGTTTGCCGACACCTGTCTGGCTGGGTTCTTTCCAGCGGAAGAGAAACACCCAACGGCGGCGGGATCCATCTGCGGAGATCGCAAGGTAAAGGCCCCCACCATCAGCATGCCGGCCTGGTTTCTTAAGGGTCGCGACAGCTCGGGCGGAGAGCCTGCTCGTAGTTCGTGCCATGTCCGTATCTCAAAGCGGCCCCAACACGGGCCCCAACAACGATGCCGGATTGTGGCGATCTTTGGCGAACAATGCCAGCCGTAGAGTCGCAAAATTCTCAGAGAAATCAGGGATATTGCGAGCACCAGCGATCATCCCTGTACTGGAGTACGACGGACCCCCTCTCCGCCATTGTTCCCTAGAAGACCTTGTCCATTGAAGCCCGGCTCGGGTTCGCAGCTGCCGTCCTGCCACAAGAGGCACGAACTGACGCTTGCGGCGCCCCCGGAAACATCCCCGAAGCTGATCTCTGTTGCCGCTGTGGTGTCCCCGGAGCGCTCCGTCGTTCGTGGGCCGAAGCCCCGTCGCAGGGGTAGATACGGACCGGAAGGGCGCCGGATGCGGCCTAGGGGCGATCAGGCGCAGCCTTATGGGGTTCCACTATTGCCTCTCCTCTGGCAGCCCCACCGTCACATCTGCAGGGAGCATTCAGGTTGGTGGAGCTAGCCTGCTCTGCCTGATTCGACGGAAGGAGCCTGCACAATGGATGGGTGGCAACCTATCGAGACGGCCCCGAAGGACGGAACGGTTATCCTAGGCCGGATAACGCTTCCGGATGGAGAACGCACTGCAGTGCTGAAATGGGATGCTCCGCGTGAGGGCTGGTGTCAGGCCCGGTCAGGATCTGCCTTGCTCTTGTTCCCGCAAGAGTGGATGCCGGCGACCCCGAGCGACCAGAATTCCGACACACCAAGCAGCAGCAGTTCGATGTCCTCCGCTGAGCCATACCGGGAGCGACAGATCAAATCTCGATCTGAATGAAGGCCGCAATCCAAAAGGCCGCCGAGACGAGGAGGGCTCCGACCATAGCGGAGGTGAGGAGGCTCGGGGATCGCATTGCAGCCTCTACCAGCATAGATTGACTTGCCGGATGAACTGCCCAATTTTGGATCAGTTCCATCATACACTGCACAGCTTTGCCCTCGTGCGGAGCTTCCTGCGGAACGACGCCTCTCGAATATACCAGATGCCCCTGTTGTTCAGGACCGCCCATCGGGCTCGCGGAGAAGCATTTTCCATCCGAGCCGTCTCAGGCTATTCCATTGCGCCTGCCGAATGAAGCTTCGACATCCGGCCAGGCAGCTTTGCCCAATGCCTTATGAACCTGCATTTTGCGTGACGGACGCGAATCCGTGAGACAGTATCCGCGTCCATCACATTGGCGGTGTTAGCGTGGGTCGACGTAAAGCTTGCCACCGCCGGCCAGAAACTCTTGGCTCTTGGCACGCATACCGGCCAACTGCTCCTGAGCCTCAGGGGTCATCGCCGCCACCTCCGCCCGTAGATCCTGTGTGATCTTCATCGAACAGAATTTCGGTCCGCACATCGAACAGAAATGCGCCACCTTGTGCGCGTCCTTCGGCAAGGTCTCGTCGTGGTAGGCGCGCGCCGTATCCGGATCGAGAGACAGATTGAACTGATCCTCCCAGCGGAAGTCGAAGCGGGCGCGCGACAACGCATCGTCCCGAACCTGCGCTGCCGGGTGCCCTTTCGCGAGGTCCGCCGCATGGGCCGCGATCTTGTACGTAATCACCCCCGTCTTGACGTCATCCCGATTTGGCAGGCCGAGATGTTCCTTGGGCGTCACGTAACAGAGCATCGCCGTGCCGAACCAGCCGATCATGGCAGCACCGATGCCCGACGTGATGTGGTCGTATCCGGGAGCGATGTCGGTGGTGAGCGGGCCGAGAGTGTAGAACGGCGCCTCTCCGCATTCGCGGAGCTGCTTGTCCATATTCATCTTGATCTTGTGCATCGGGACATGGCCAGGCCCCTCGATCATCACCTGACAGCCCTTCTCCCAGGCCACCCTCGTGAGCTCCCCGAGGGTCTCCAGCTCCGCAAACTGGGCGGCGTCGTTCGCATCGGCAATGGAACCGGGGCGCAGCCCGTCGCCCAGTGAGAACGAGACGTCATAGGCTCGCATGATGTCGCAGATCTCATCGAAATGCGTGTAGAGGAAGCTCTCGCGATGATGCGCCAGACACCAGCGCGCCATGATCGAGCCGCCGCGGGAGACGATGCCCGTGACGCGATTGGCCGTAAGCGGCACATACGGCAAGCGAACGCCCGCATGGATGGTGAAGTAGTCGACGCCCTGCTCGGCCTGTTCGATGAGGGTGTCTTTGAACACCTCCCAATCGAGCTTCACCGGATCGCCCCCCACCTTTTCCAGAGCCTGATAGATCGGCACCGTGCCGATAGGCACCGGCGAGTTGCGCATGATCCAGGACCGGATGTTGTGGATGTTGCGACCGGTGGAGAGGTCCATCACCGTGTCGGCGCCCCAACGGATCGCCCAGACGAGCTTTTCCACTTCGTCGGCCGCGGTCGAGATTACGGCGGAATTGCCAATGTTGGCGTTGATCTTGACCAGGAAGTTGCGCCCGATCACCATCGGCTCCAGTTCCGGATGGTTGATGTTGGCCGGGATAACGGCGCGACCTCGGGCGACCTCCTGACGCACGAATTCCGGGGTGATGAATGGCGGAATGGCGGCGCCGAAGCTCTCTCCATCGGCGATCCGCACCTCGGCCTCCGCCAGCATGGCTTCCCGGCACAGGTTCTCGCGATGTGCGACGAAGATCATCTCCTCGGTGACGATTCCGGCTCGTGCGAACTCGTATTGCGTGACCATCTGGCCTAGCGCGGCACGGCGCACGATGCGCTCGGCCGGGCACGGCTCCACAAGCGCGTCAGCCGAGACATTTCCGTTGTCCTCGGGCCTCACCGGCCGGGCCTCGATCGCCGCAAAGTTCCGCGCTGCAATCCAGGATTCGCGCACGAGTGGAAGCCCCTTTCCAAGATCGATGGCCGCTTCGTCCTGGGTGTAGGGGCCAGATGGATCGTAAACGCGCACGGGGGCCTCATTGGGATCCGTCAAAACGATCTCGCGGAAGGGAACCCGGATATCGGGGTGACCAGCTGGCACGGCATAGATCTTGCGCGATCCCTGAATCGGGCCGGTGGTTACGGATTGGGGGACACCCCTGGGCTTATCGACGAAGATGGTCACTGGATCTCTCCTCTTGAACAAAGGGAGATCCGGGCAAAGCGAGCTGAGGGATAACGTCGTGCTCGATAGTTCCAGTCCCTCCGCCGGTATGACCCGGATCAGGTTCAAGGGTCACGGCGGATCAGCCGACTCTCAGCCCCTCACAGGGCTCCCCTCGGAACAGCACTGATCTTCGGCGAGGCACTCCTGGCTGTCAACCAGCATGCGAGCGGACGACGCGATGCTTGCCAAGAGGGCGCGATGGTACTATCTCGCAGATATCTCCTTGGGGTGCCCATCCGGGCTGAGAGGTCTCGTCGAGACCAACCCATCGAACCTGATCCGGATTATGCCGGCGGAGGGATTGCGAGATGACGAGGGCGCCAGACACCTTTCTTCCAGCATTGGCCGGGACTCTGCTCGAGCGCCTCCGCAGCGAGCGTCCACGCGTGCATGCGATCACGAACGCGGCAGCGCAGACCCTCACGGCCAATCTTCTGCTCGCAGCTGGCGGGTTACCGTCCCTGACCGTCGCGCCGGAGGAGGTCGCGGCCTTTACCAGCCGCTCCGCCGCACTGCTCGTCAATCTCGGCACGCTCGACGGCGACCGCCTCGCAGCCATCCCCCAAGCCATCGCGACCGCCCGCGCTCACGCCAAGCCGTGGGTACTCGATCCCGTGTTCGTGGAATCCTCTCCGCCCCGTCTGGAACTTGCCCGCGCCAGTCTTGCAGGCAGGCCAAGTGTCCTGCGGTGCAATGCGAGCGAGTTCATGGCTCTTGCCGGGAATGATGCGGCACCTGAGGCCGTGCAGGCATTCGCAAGCGCCCATGGCACTGTCGTGGTCGTCACCGGTGCTGCGGATGTGGTCACGGACGGTGCACACACCCTTCGCATCGAGAACGGTCATCCCTTGATGACCCGAGTGACCGCCATGGGATGCGCCGGAACGGCCCTCATAGCAGCCTTCACGGCCCTGCACGACAATGCGCTCGAGGCCGCAGCCTCGGCTTTGCTGGCCACCGGAGTCGCTGGAGAGATTGCAGCCCGTGGCGCAAACGGACCGGGCACATTCCAGCCCGCCTTTCTCGACGTGCTCTTCAACCTCGATACGCCAACCCTCGTCGCCTGCGGGAGAATCCTATGAACCACGTCGATCTCAGGCTCTATGGCATCATCGACCCGGAACGGACTGGTGGCAGAAATCCTGTCGAACTCGTCAGACAGGCTGTCGCCGGTGGTGCGACGCTCATCCAGTACAGGGACAAGCATGCGGAGGGCCGTCGCCTTGTGGAACTGGCCCGCGCGCTCAAAATGGCTCTTGAAGGGACCCGTGTGCCGCTCCTGATCAATGATCGCGTCGATATCGTTCTGGCTGCAGGAGCCGACGGGGTCCATCTCGGGCAGGAGGATCTGCATCCCGAGGATGCACGCAAATTGTTGGGCCCGCACGCAATCATCGGTCTGACGCTCAAGACGCCGGAGCACGCCGATGCGCTCGCGCACATGCCGGTCGACTACGGCTGCATCGGCGGCATCTTCGCAACCGTGAGCAAGAACAATCCTTCTCCGCCGATCGGGCTCGACGGTCTGCGCGCAACTCTAACACGCGCCAGAAACGCAAGCCGAGGTCCGGTCGGCGCCATTGCGGGAATCGATGCCTCGAATGCAGAACCGGTCATCGCTGCAGGCGCTGACGGAATTGCAGTCATCTCGGCGATTTTCATGGCTCCTGATCCACAAGCCGAGGCAGCCCGGCTGCGGCGGATAGTCGATGAAGCGCTGGCCTCGCGGAGCGTCCTGGCATGACAGCCGTCGCAGTCACCATCGCAGGTTCGGATTCGGGCGGTGGAGCCGGGATCCAGGCGGATTTGAAGACCTTTTCGGCTCTGGGGGTTTATGGCGCGAGCGTCATTACGGCACTGACCGCGCAAAATACCCTAGGCGTTCAGGGCATACACGATGTTCCGCCCGCCTTTGTCGAGCAACAGATCGACAGTGTTTTCTCCGATATATCGGTCGATGCGGTGAAGATCGGCATGTTATCCCAACCCGCCATCATCGAAGCCGTAGCGGAGGGCCTCAAGCGCCACCATGCGACACAGGTCGTTCTCGACCCCGTAATGGTGGCGGCCAGCGGTGACCGTCTGCTTGCCCCGGAGGCCATCGATGCATTACGCCACACCCTGCTTCCCAGGGCGCTGATCGTCACGCCTAACCTTCCGGAAGCAGCCGCCCTTCTCGACGAGCCGATGGCCTCCGATGAGCGTGCGATGCTCCGGCAGGCCGAGCGGATCCTTCGCCTCGGCCCCAGGACCGTTCTGGTGAAGGGTGGACACGGCTCAGGAGCGGAAAGCATCGACATCCTTCTGGATTCCCAGGGCATGCATCGATTCACGGCTCCCCGCATCGAGACGCGCAACACCCACGGCACCGGCTGCACCTTGTCCTCGGCCATCGCCGCTGGGCTCGCCAAGGGCCTCCCGCTGACGGAGGCCGTTGCCGCAGCCAAGAGCTTCATCAGCGCCGCCATTGGCGCCTCCGGCCAACTCCAGATCGGACGCGGGCACGGGCCCGTGCATCACTTCCATGCCCACTGGTCCTAAACTCTCCCGCCGCATGGCGCTCGGCATCGGCGCCGCGTCTCTCGCGACACCGACTGTCGTTCGCGCCCAGACCCTGCGCTGGCGCATGGTCACCTCCTGGCCGAAGGGTCGCACCGGCCCCGGCATCTCCGCGCAGCGGATCGTCGAGCGCATCAATGCCATGAGCGGTGGACGGCTGCAGATCGACCTGTTTGCAGCCGGTGAGATCGTGCCGCCGTTTGCAGTGCTCGATGCGGTCTCGAACGGCACCGTCGAAATGGGTCACACGGCGGCGCTTTACTGGCAGGGCAGGATGCCGGCGGCAGGCTTCTTCACGAGTGTCCCTTTTGGCCTCGGCCCCATCGAGCACCAGGCATGGATCGAGTTGCGGGATGGGCAGGCGCTCTGGGACGAGCTTTACAATCCCCACGGCGTCCGGGCGTTCCTTGCCGGGAACACAGGCCCCTCGATGGGCGGATGGTTCCGGCGCAGGCTGAATGGCCTTGAGGATCTGAAGGGCATGCGCCTGCGTGTGCAGGGCCTGGGAGCAGAAATTTACGCCAAGCTTGGAACCGTACCCATGGCGGTTTCCGCCGGCGACCTGCTCCCGGCGCTCGAGAAGGGCTCCATCGACGCGGCGGAGTTTCTGGCGCCGGCGACGGATCTTGAGACAGGTCTGCCGAAGTATGCGCCATTCTATTACGCACCCGGATTCAACAAGCCGAACGGCGCCAGCGAACTTCAGATCTCGCTTTCGGCATGGGATCGGCTCTCGCCGGACCTGCGCCATATCGTAGCCGAAGCCTGCAGAGCCGAACATTCCCTAGGTCTCGCCGATGCCCACCAGACCAATGCTGTCGCGCTGACGGAAATTCTCGGCACGTATCCGGTGAACCTTGAGGCTTTTCCCCGCTCCATCATCGATGCGGCTCACGCAGCTTCAACGGAACTCCTCACAGAGATCGCCTCCACCTCCTCTCTCGCCGGTCGCATCGTGGAGAGCTACAGGAACGCCCAACGTGACCTTCGAGGCTGGTCGACACTTGCCGCCGATATGGCCAGAGCCAACACGCGCGCATCCTCGGCGGCACGGTAGATGACGGTGGGAACTAGCATGGATGCTTCGGGTCGCACCAAGAGATCCCAGTCCTTCGGGAACCTCCGTCGCTTCGTGCTTGTCCCAGGCAGTTGCTGAGCGCCAGCGTGGGGCTATCTCCGTCCGTGGGCCATTGGCCGACTTCCGGATGTGCCGTTGTCCGATCTTTCAGGATCGGGCTGCCCTTCACTGCAGCACGGACGCGATTCTCCCGAAGGCTGTTTATCAAGCCATCGCAATCGGCTAGGTGATGCCGCAGATGGAATGCACCTTAAGGACTACGGCGATGAAGACGATAGGTTTGATCGGGGGCATGAGCTGGGAGAGCTCGGCGCAATACTATCGCATCATCAACCAAGAGGTGCGGGAGCGATTGGGTGGGGCACACTCCGCGCAAAGCTTGATGTTCTCCGTAGACTTCGGCGAGATCGAACGTCTGCAGCACGAGGGCCAGTGGTCAGTGCTGACCAGCAGGATGATCGAGGCCGCCCAACGCCTCGAGCGCGGTGGCGCAGACTTCTTCCTCCTGTGCACGAACACCATGCATCGGATGGCCGGCGAAGTTGCCGCGAGCGTGTCCATCCCCATGCTGCACATTGCCGATCCGACGGCAAAAAAGATCAAGGAGGCCAGCTACAGCCGTGTTGGCCTTCTCGGTACGGCCTTCACGATGGAGCAGGAGTTCTACAAGGGCCGGCTGGTCTCAGAATACAGCCTGGATGTTCTGGTGCCGGAGCCTGCCGACCGCGCGGTCGTGCATCAGATCATTTATCAAGAGCTGATCGCAGGCCAGGTTCTGTCTGCCTCCCGCAGGAAATACTGCGAGATCATCCAGCGCCTGATTGAGCATGGCGCAGAGGCGATTGTTCTTGGCTGTACGGAAATCATGTTGCTGGTGCAGCCCGAGGACAGCCCAGTCCCATTGTTCGATACGACAACCCTGCACGCTCAGGCTGCGGTGCAACAGGCGATCGCGGCCGGAACCGTTTAAGAGCATTGCTCCCTCGGCATTATGGCGCCATCAACAGGTCGCCGACCAGCCAATCTGCGTCGCTGTCGAAAGGGCGGAACCCGCTACCGTTGCACCACCAGACAGGAGGCTGGGCCTCTCGCACGGCGAGCGATGGGTCTTCGCCGTACCGCGTGAGGCCTGCGATCTGCAAAAAAACTACCAGTGGTGAAGGCTTGACCTCCCGGAGGCCTCATTCAGGCCATAAGCGAATCGGGAGAACCGGAGGCGGCGGTCTCCTCTGTTCCCCGTGAAGGATGAAAGACCCTCGATATGCCCCAAGCAGCTTTCGGCATGTGTTTCCCCCTGTCCAACGCCGAGGATCATGGCGAGGAATCCTCCATCGTGTCCCCTCCGGCAGAAAGTGTCGATCTCCGCCGTTCTGACCGTTGCGCCGCCTCCTCCGCACACTTTTCTACGTGAGCGGCTCGGTTGATGACCTGAAGGTTAGGCGCTCCCCAGAAGGCCAGCAGTTCCGGCCAGGGCTTCGTACGAGACTGGGACCACACGGCGAAGAGCGGAACCCGATGGTCCACCTCGGCGGTCCTGAGCAGGCGACGCCCGGTCGTTGCGCATTTCCGGTTCTGGCGAAGCTTCAACATTCTGAGGTGATCGGAAGGTGCGGTCCAGAACTGCCAGGCCGCAACACAAGCGGCATGCCAGATGGCATTCTTGTTAGGCTTTCCATCACCCCAAAGATCGCGGTGCCATCCCAAACGATAGACAGGCTGCCCACAGACGCAGCAATGCCCCGGCCCGCGCGAGAAAGCGGGCTCCCGATAGGGCGAAGGCGGAGTGCGGAACGATATCGGCAGCCCCTCCTCCTTGCCGGATCCGAGACGCCAATGCCAAGCTGCAGGCTGCCCGCTCTTGGCTGCGAGTGCCCGTGCCAATCGATCAGCCAGAAGAGGGCGATGTCGCCAGTACGACTCCATTGCACGACGCTGCGTCGGAGGAATCAACGGCTGCCTGAGCGCGTGGGACACGACGCATGCGGGGAAGTGCTCGGAGAGACGCTTCTCGAGCCGGGCACGGGCCTTCTGGTTTCGCTCGTCTCGCCAGTTCGACATGTCAAATCCGCTGCCCTATGCAATTCATCATCGTTTTTGTAGCCGCCGACATCACCGACTGCCTCGCCCTGGCAAGATGCAGAACAGGAATTAATCATCGCTTAACCCTATTCTTGCACCTCTGCGGGACACGTTGGATCCCGCACTCAGCCGCGCTTTAGATCCGCTGCCAGGATGCCGCTTCTGCAGAGCGCCGCAAGGCGTCCAAGATGCGCATGTTCATGAGCGCATCTTGGATACCGTAGCCCAGGGGCTCGGCGCCACGGACAGCCCGGGCGAACGCCTCGCCCTGAAGCTGGTACTGGTCTAAGGCCTCGAACTCGATGGTTCGCGCCGAGCGCCCGCCATGGACACTTCCATCGTCGACGAGGATGCGGGTCGGCTGATCGGGCGGGGCATTGAAGGGGATCTCGATTTCGATGCGCCCCCTCGTCCCGAGAATCTGCAACCGCTGATAAGGGACCATCTGGGTCGAGACCGTAAAGATGAGCTGCCGGCCCGCGCCGAAATCCATGAGAGCGCTCGTGGTCCGATCGATCGCCATAGCAGGGTCGAAATCCGTCAGCACTACAGCGCGAGTCGGCTCGGCCTCGAAGAAATAGCGCCCGGCCACTACCGCATAGCAGCCGATGTCCAGCAGGCCGCCACCGCCAATATCCGCCTTGTTGCGGATATTGGACGGGTCCGCGTTGAAATACGAGAACAGCACCTGGATTGCTCTCACCTCGCCAACCCCTCCCTGCCGGATCAGATCTCGGGCTTGCTGCCACTGCGGATGGTGGCGGACCATGAACGCCTCGGCGATGAGCACCTGGGACGAGGCGTCCTCGAGCTGCCCTGCCTCCTGAGCCGTCATCGCGATAGGTTTTTCGCACAGCACATGCTTACCGGCGGCAGCGGCCTTGAGGGTCAGCGGAACGTGCAGGTGATTGGGAAGCGGATTGTAGATGGCCTCGACATCCGGGTCCGCAAGCAGCGCCTCGTAGGAGTCATAGGCCTTTGGAATTCCAAGCTCCCCGGCCATTGCCTCGGCAGACGCCGCATTCCGCGACGCTACGGCCGTGATGGCGCATAGCGGGCTTTTCATCATTCCCGGAACGACCTTCGTCCGACCGATCCTGGCTGTGCTCAAGATACCCCAACGAACCGGCTCCATGTCATCCTCCTGAAACTATGCGTCCTGTTGAGCGACGCGCCGTTTTGACCCCTGCAACGCCGCACGGCGCAATCTTCGCGGCCATGCTCACCTGGTCGCTTGGCATGTCGGCGCGGTAAGAGAAGTGATCGAAATCCGCCGGCAGGGCGCGACCTGTCAGGTCGTGCGCGGCCATCCCAACGAAGGCGCCCGTGAAGGATCCATGAGCTCCCGGCCCCGCCTCATCGGAGAGAATGCTCGCATCGAGGATGGGACCGACAGGTTTCCAGTTCACTCCGTCAATGGACCATCTGAATTGAAGATCAGCCAAATGGACATCGACGCCGAGATGGATGGGGCCATCCTCAGGCAACGGCAGATCGCTGTCGAGCATATAGGTCATCAAGGCGTCGGGATGATCTCCCAGGCACGAGATGACCTGAAGCACCCGCCTCCCCTCATCGTCAGCGGACACGGCGAGATAGTGAAATCGCGCGCGATCGTAGTAGCAGATCAGACCGGCCATCTGCTGATAGGTTTCAGGCTCGAACTCCAGCGCCGTCTCGGCCGAATAGCTCCAATCCGTCTGGCGGCGGGCGACAAGCGCCTGCTCGAACCAGCTTCCGATGGACTCGCGCCCGTAGAGCCGGAGATGGCTCGCCCGGGCCGTCAGCGAGAACAGCCGCCCCCAGTCGGGCGTGCGCAGCCACTGAAAGGCTGAAGGCAATCTCCCATCGTCGAAATCGTGGCGCTCCGGCTCGGGTGGGAACGGGTGCGGCGGGAGATCAGGCCCCTTGACCTCGACAGCGGGAACCTGCCCTCCATGAGCGAGATAGAGCCAGTCGTCCTCTCCCCATACCACCCGCTGGATTGCCGTTTCTCGGCCCAGCGGCGAGCGCCGGGTTCCAGGCAACGGGCGGCTACAGAGATGTGTGTGATAGACCTCGCCGGTGGATGCCTCCACGTAAAAGCCGTGGCCTGCCCTCTGGAGCGGAGCATCCAGCGCATCCTTGCTGGTCAGGAGATGGGTGTTCGGATGAAGCTCGTAGGGCCCATCGATGTTCCTGGAACGCGCCATCGTGACGGCATGGTTGTAGGAGGTGCCGCCCTCGGCCACGGTCAGATAGTACCAACCGTTGCGCTTCCAGAGATGTGGCCCTTCGACGAGCCCGAGTGGGCTTCCCTTGAAGATGTTCTTGATCGGACCAACAAGCCGCTGCTCGGCGGGCGAATATTCCTGCAGCAGAATGCCGTCGAAGGAGCTGCGACGGCGGCGATGGTCCCAAACCATGTTGACGAACCACTTTCGCCCGTCATCGTCGTGAAAGAGAGAGGGATCGAAGCCTGACGAGTTCATAAAGATCGGATCGGACCAAGGCCCCTCGATGGACGGCGCCGTCACAAGGTAGTTGTGAGTGTCCTTGAAGTTGCCGAGACGGCGCTTCACGTCCGTGTAGATCAGCCAGAACAAGCCGTCCGCATAGGTCAGAGCAGGTGCCCAGACGCCGCAGCTGTCCGGGTTGCCGCGCATATCGAGCTGGGATTGGCGGTCAAGGGGACGACAGACCAGCCTCCAGTTTACAAGATCGCGGGAGTGATGGATCTGCACGCCCGGATACCATTCGAAGGTTGATGTGGCGATGTAATAGTCATCGCCGGCCCTGCAGAATGCGGGATCAGGGTTGAACCCAGGCAGAATGGGGTTGCGAATGGTCGTCATGAGCGTTTCCGGCATTTGTGTTTCAATGGACAGAAGGGCGGGAAGGATTGCCGGCACGGTGAGAGCTTGAGAGAGGAGCAGCGGAATTGGTACCGCGACGCCCCTCAGGGATATAACCGTCGCGATCCGTGGGCATGCTGATCACTTTGCACTCCGGCCTCTTCTCGGCGCGGGCCCTGTCGTGCCGCGCTCAAGCAGTTGCAACGGCAGCCGAATGTCCCAATCCGCCGGACTCATTTTCCCCTGGATCATCTTTAGGAGAATGCGCGCTCCGGTGCGCCCGAGCTCATGCAGCGGCTGCTGGAAGGTGGTGAGCGTCGGCTCGGTGTAATCGGCGAACTCGATGCCATCGAAGCCGACGACGGACACATCATCGGGAACCCGGACCCCGGCCGATCTCACTGTCTTGATGAATCCAATCGCACTCTCGTCGCAGGCGGCGAAAACTCCCGTAGGGCGTTTCTTCAAACGAAGGAAAGCTTCTGCAGCAGCAACGCCGGTCGCGAATGTGAACGGCCCCTCCCAGCGCACGAAATCCTCCTGGGAGAGTCCAGCGGCAGCGACTCCCTCCTGAAAACCGGAGAAGCGTTCCACCTCGATGAATGTGCCGGGAGTACCTGAGATATAGCCGAGCTTGGAGTGCCCGAGTTGCGCCAGGTACTCCACCGCCCTCCGGGAGGCTTCACGGTCCTCGACCGTCACATTGGGGATCCCGGCATCCGGGATTGCCGAACACAGGGCTACAATCGGGAGTCCGGCTTCGCCCATGCTGCGCCTGCCCTTCTCGGGAATGCGTCCGTTCATCAGAAGAACGCCATCGACTTGCCGCGAGAGCACGAGATCGACGTATCGGGCCTCTCGCTCGATGAGATTGTCCAGATTGCCGACGATGATTCCGTAACCGTTCTGCGTCAGTTCGTCGTCCACCCCACGGAGCACTTGCGCGAAGACCGGGTTGGTGAGTCTCGGCGCAACGACCAGCACGGTCATGGTGCGACGGGTGCGTAGATTCCGGGCCGTGCTGTTGGGCGTGTAGCCGCTACGGCGCACGGCTTCCATCACAAGGTCGTGTGTTTTCGGTCGGACCTGATCCGGGTTGGCCAGAACGCGGCTGACGGTGGCGGTCGAAACGCCGGCGAGCCGTGCCACGTCTGCGATGCGCGTTTCTTTGACCGCGCGCCAGCGCCTACGGCTCATGCTGCCCACCCCTTATGATCGTACAAAGTATCACCTCAGTCATCGCGGCCATCTTGAGGCGATACTTTATGCTTGACTTACCTTGAAGTCGATTTCAACTTATATAAAATAAGATGTAATCGATTACAGAAACGACCGAAACGCTTCTGGGAGGAAGCCATGAGCCTGAAGACACGCGTTTCCGCGTATACCCTTTCTGTTGCCCTCATTTGGAGCTCTGGAGCCTTCGCTCAAAAGGCGGAGGTACTCCATTGGTGGACTTCGGCGGGAGAATCCGCCGCCGTCAAAGTCTTCGCCGACCAGTACGCCAAGACTGGCGGCACCTGGGTCGACAACGCCATTGCCGGCGGCGCGAACGCCCGTGCGGCAGGCATCAACCGCATCGTCGGCGGCAATCCCCCGACCATGATGCAGTTTAATACCGGCAAGCAGTTCGACGAACTCGTAACCAATGATCTTGTGCGCGACGTCGAAACCGCGGCGAAAGCCGGCAAGTGGCGTGAGATCATGCCCAAACCCATCGTCGAGGCAACGGTCCGCGACGGTAAGTTCTATGCGGTTCCGGTGAACATTCACGGTCAGAACTGGCTCTTCTACAACACCAAGCTCCTCAAGGATGCTGGCGTCGAGCCCCCGAAGACCTTCCCTGAGCTCATCGAGACCGGCGAAAAGCTGAAGGCCAAGGGGGTCATTCCACTTGCCCTTGGCGGCCAGCCCAACTGGGAGCACAACCTGTTCCGGGCCGTTCTTGTTGGCAGCGGCGGAGCCGATCTGTTCCGTAGTGTCTATGGAAAGCGAGACACGAAAGCCGCCAAGAGTGCCGAGTTCAAGGAAGTGGCCGAGCTGTTCGGTAAGATGCGCAGCCTCGTCGACCCGGGCTCACCGGGCCGCAACTGGAACGACGCCGCGGCCCTTGTGATCACCGACAAGGCGGCCATGCACTTCAACGGCGACTGGGCCAAGGGCGAGTTCACCGCCGCGGGCCAGACGGCAGGCAAGGAATATGGCTGCACCATCGTCGGCAAGGACCCCCGGCTCGTGATCGGCGGCGACGTCTTCGTATTCCCGGCGACCAAGGACAAGGACCAGCTCGCAGCCCAGGACAAGCTGGCTGAAGTTCTGCTCGATCCAGCCACCCAACTCGAGTTCAACAAGAAGAAGGGCTCGATCCCGGTTCGCCTGGATGTCGATGTCTCGTCCATGGACATCTGCGCTCAGAAATCTGCTTCGGTGCTGAAGAACCCGGAAAACCAGGTCGAGGCCATGGAGCTCCTGAGCACGCCGAACTTTTCCGGCGCCATGCAGGATGCGGTCACGCAGTACTGGAACAACCCGAACATGTCGGCAGACGCTTTCGTGGAAAAGGTCACGGCTGCCATGCAGAGCGCCAGCTGAGGCAGGTTGAGCTCCGTGGATTCGGCAGGCCCTACGCCCGCCGAATCCTACCACTCCCGACAGAACGGGTGCCCGATGGCTATTGTCTCCATCCCGACTGCCGTTGCCAGCTCCGCACGTCCGCTCAAGAGCCGGCGCCGCGTGAGAATGCGACTCCCAGCCGCCCTGGCGCTTCTGCCGACAGCGCTCATCGTCCTGGTCGTCTATATCGGCTGCATGCTCTGGACGGTGCGGCTGTCATTCACGAGCTCGACACTCCTCCCCAAGCTCGACTGGGTCGGCTTTGCTCAGTACAGCCGTCTTTTCATGAACGACCGCTTTCTGGTCTCGGCTGAAAACATCCTCATCTTCGGCACCCTTTTCGTCTCAGGGTGCCTCATCCTCGGCTTCCTGCTCGCCGTGTTTATCGATCAGAACGTGCGCGCCGAAGGCGTCCTCCGCACGATCTTCCTTTATCCCTACGCCATGTCGTTCGTCGTCACCGGCGTGGCTTGGCAGTGGTTTCTCAATCCCGGCCTCGGACTTCAGAAGCTCGTGCGGGACATGGGCTTCGAGAATTTTACCTTCGATTGGCTCGTGAACCAGGAGATGGCGATCTACACTATCGTCATAGCAGGTTTATGGCATGGGGCCGGACTGACCATGGCAATCCTGCTTGCGGGATTGCGAGGGGTGGATGCGGACCTGTGGAAGGCTGCGCGCGTCGACGGGATTCCGACCTGGCGGGTTTACCTCTCCGTTGTCCTGCCGCTTCTGCGGCCGATGGTGGTGACCGCGACTGTTCTGCTCGCGACCGGCGTCGTGAAGCTCTACGACCTCGTCGTCGCCATGACACTCGGCGGCCCAGGCATTGCGACCGAAGTGCCGGCGAAGTTCGTCATGGACCACCTGTTCGAGCGCAACAACATCGCCCTCGGAACCGCCGCAGCGACGATCATGCTGATCACCGTGGTCGTGATCCTCGCGCCCTGGGTCTACGCCAAGTACGTCCGTCCGCAGGGGAGACCGGCATGACCGCTGTCGTACCGCAGGGGCGCCGCCCGAAGCACATCACGATCGGCCGTATCGGAATCTATGTATTCCTCATCTCGGCCGCCCTGTTCTTCCTGCTGCCGCTATGGATCATGATTGTGACCTCGCTCAAGCCGATGGAGGAGATCCGGCTCGGCAATATCCTCGCCCTGCCCTCGATGCTTACCTTCGATGCCTGGAGCAAGGCCTGGTCCTCGGCCTGCACCGGCCTCGAATGCAATGGCATCAGCGTCGGCTTTTGGAACTCGGTTCGCATCCTGATCCCCTCCGTAATCCTGTCGATCGCCGCAGGCGCCATCAATGGATACGCCCTATCTCTCTGGCGAGTTCGCGGTGCCAACCTGATGTTCGGCATCCTTCTCCTCGGAGCGTTCATCCCTTACCAGGTCTTCCTCTATCCCCTGGTGCGGATCTTCTCCATGACCGGGATCTACAACTCGCTGCTCTGCATCGTCATCGTTCACGTGATCTTCGGCCTGCCCACGATGACCCTGCTGTTCCGCAATTACTACGCCGGCCTTCCCATCGAACTGTTCAAGGCCGCCCGCATCGATGGCGGCGGTTTTTGGACAATCTTCTTCCGGGTGATGCTGCCTATGTCGACGCCGATGATCGTGGTCGCGGCGATCCTTCAGGTCACCGGCATCTGGAACGACTTCATTTTCGGGCTGACCTTTGCGGGCCGGGAGAACCTGCCCATGACGGTGCAGCTCAACAACATCGTTCACTCGACCCAAGGTGAGCGCGCCTACAACGTCGATATGGCGGCAACCATGCTGGCGGCCCTCGTCCCTCTCGCGGTTTATTTCGTGTCGGGACGCTGGTTCATCCGTGGCATCGCCGCCGGTGCTGTGAAGGGGTAAGCATGTCTGCGGTTTCCGTTCGCGATATCACCGTAGCCTTCGAAGCCGTCCGCGTCTTCAATGGCCTGTCGTTGGATTTCGAGGAGGGGGAGTTCATCGTCCTCCTCGGTCCCTCGGGCTGCGGAAAATCCACGCTGCTCAACGCCATCGCCGGCCTTCTCGACATTTCGGAAGGGCAGATCTGGATCGGCGGACAGAACGTCACTTGGGAGGAACCCAAGGACCGCGGCATCGCCATGGTGTTCCAGTCCTACGCCCTCTACCCCCGTATGAGCGTGCGCGAGAACATGTCGTTCGGGCTCAGGATGGCAAAGACCCCCAAGCCAGAGATCGAACGCCGCGTCAACCAAGCGGCGGAGCTCCTGCAGATTTCTCATCTCCTCGACCGGCGCCCCGATCAGTTGTCGGGAGGTCAGCGTCAGCGTGTGGCGATCGGCCGGGCCTTGGTCCGTGATGCGGCGGTCTTCCTGTTCGACGAGCCGCTCTCGAACCTCGATGCCCAACTCAGGAACGAACTGCGGGTCGAGATCAAGAGATTGCACGCCAGGCTCGGCAAGACGACAATGATCTATGTCACGCACGACCAGATCGAAGCCATGACCCTGGCGGACAAGATCGTGGTCATGAAGGAGCAGAGGATCCAGCAGGTCGGCAGTCCCTCGGAGATTTATCGCCGCCCTGCCAACATGTTCGTCGCCGGGTTCGTCGGCTCGCCACAGATGAACTTCATCAAGGGCAGGATCGAGAACAGCGGGAGCGGGCCGATCTTCGTGTCCGGTCAACGTCGCCTTCCTCTCCACGGTTATGAGTTCACGGGCGCCCCCATCTCCGGACAGGAAGCTGTGCTCGGAGTTCGGCCGGAACATCTTGAGGTCGTTGAAGTGGGCGCCTGGTCGGGTTTCCGGATCGACATCATCGAGCCCATGGGCGCTGATACCGTGATCTGGTGCAGCGACAATGATGGCTCGCTCCAGGTCCGCACAAGCGGGAATACCAGGACGTCCCTGGGTGAACAGCTCGCATTGGGGATCGATGCCGCACAGGTTTCTCTCTTCGATTCCCAAAGCGGCGAACGTCTGTAACCAACGGCAACTGCATCTTTCGCGTCCGCTTGCGTCCCAGGTGGATGCAGTCACTTCGAACCTCGGGGACTCCATGAGCGTCACAGACTATCTTTCGATTCAGCTTTACACCTTGCGCTCGATGGAGGATCTCGACCGCATTCTCGATACTGTGGCTCAGGCCGGGTATCATTATGTGGAGACGGTCGGGTCGCATCTTGACGATGCTGCGGGCGTGAGATCCAAATTGGATTCCCGCGGCCTGAAAGCATCCTCGAGTCATGTCAGCATGGCGGCATTGCGCGAGAAGCCCGACGCCATCGTGGACGCCTGCCGGATCCTCGATGTCACGGATCTCTACATGCCGGCTGTTCCGCCGGAGCAGCGCGACATGGAAGCGGATGGATGGCGCTCGCTCGGACGGGAACTCGGCAGGTTAGCCGAGCGCTTCCAGAGAGACGGCATTCGTCTTGGCTATCATAATCACCACTGGGAATTAAAGTCGAAGGACGGGAACAAGACCGCGCTTGAACTCATCTTCGAGGAGGCGGAAGGGAGTCCTCTCGCCTGGCAAGTTGACGTGGCTTGGCTCGTGCGAGGCGATGCCGATCCCAGGGAGTGGATGAAACGCCATCGCAGCAGGATCACGGCTGCCCACGTCAAGGACATCGCCCCCACAGGGCAAAACGAGGAGCAGGACGGCTGGACAGATGTCGGCTCCGGTGTGCTGGACTGGCGCAACCTGTGGCGCTCCTGCCGCGAGGCCGGAGCCAAGTGGATGGTCGTGGAACACGACAAGCCTGCGAATCCTGCTCACACAGCCCGCCTCAGCTTCGACTTCCTGCGCAGTATCGAGGAATAACCATCATGAAAGCCCTGAACGTCGGCATCATCGGATGCGGCAATATCTCGGGTATCTACCTTCAGAACATCCCGGCCTATCGAGGGCTGATGCTGCGGGCCTGCGCGGACATGAGACCCGAAGTCGCGCAAGTCCAAGCCAGCCGCTACGGCACTGAGGCGATGGCGGTCGACGAACTTCTGGCCCACCAAGACATCGATCTCGTGGTCAACCTCACGGTCCCCAGCGCTCATTTCGGCGTATCCCTTGCAGCATTGAGCGCGGGCAAGCACGTCTTCTCGGAAAAACCCCTTGCCGTGGATTTCGAGCAGGGCCGCAAGCTCGTCGACGAGGCCGAGGCGCGAGGCCTGCTGCTGGGCTGCGCGCCGGATACCTTTCTAGGCGCTGGCGGACGACTTGCCCGCAAGCTGGTCGACGACGGTGCGGTTGGGCGGATCCTCTCGGGGTCGGCCTTCCTGATGTCCCACGGCATGGAGCACTGGCATCCCGATCCGGAATTCTTTTTCAAGCCGGGGGGCGGACCAATCCTCGACATGGCGCCGTATTATCTCAGCGCCCTCGTCAACCTCATCGGTCCCGTCCAACGCGTTTTCGCCATGTCGAGCATCGGATTCCCCGAACGGGTTGTAACGTCGGAATCTCCCCGCAAGGGTCAGCGCATCGCCGTGGAGACGCCCACGACCGTCATGGCACTTCTGGAGTTTGCCTCAGGCGCGCAGGTCACCTTCTGCATGAGCTGGGATGTGTGGAAGCACGGTCATCCGGCGATCGAGCTCTATGGTGCGGAAGGTTCTCTACGAGTGCCGGATCCGAACTTCTTCGGCGGCCATGTCGAGATGACCGAGCGTGGTGGGGACTGGCAGGCCAGGGACTCGAGCGGTATGCCGCTCGGGGCTCCGAACTGGCGCTCGCCGAACTGGCCCCCCGATGCGCCGTCACGCGCCAACTACCGGGGGCTCGGCCTCGCCGACCTTGCCAGCGCCGCTCTCAATAGCACGCTTCACCGCTCCACGGGCCGGTTGGCGCTTCATGTTCTCGAGGTGATGCACAGCATCCTGGAGGGAGCTGCCACCGGACGCGCGATGGCGATCACGACCATGCTGGAGCGTCCGGCGGCTCTGTCTGACGAGGAGGCAGCCGGGCTGTGGCAAGGCCCACCCCAAACGGCGACGGCAGCATGAAGGGTGTCTTCAGCCTACCGGCTTGAGATAGGCCGATATGAGGCGCTTCACAATGAATTGCCAGCCGGTTGGCAATTCACTTTCCGCTCGGTTGCCCAGTGGTTGTGGTTCCAAGACCATGGGATTTACAGGACCAAACTCAACGCCTTCACGATTTCGGACACTGAAGCCCAAGAGCCCACAGATCTCCAAGCAGGCAGTGTCGGATGTCAGCGACGTTACCAGCGCCCCTTGAGGTGCTTGAACTGGTTCCTCCAGCTACTCGGCGGCCCGCAATCCTTGCACGACATCCTCCGCCTTACGGGCGCGGTCTTCGTCAAGACCTGCATCTCGCCCGAGATAGAGGGTATGAGACGGAAATGCGAAGCTGGTTCCGCTCCGTTCGACGACCTCCATGCAGCGCAGGAGCAAATCCTCCTGGATCTCGAGAAACTCGTCGTAATCTCTTGCATGCACGTAGGCGAAAATCTCCAGATCGAGCGAGTGAGGCCCCAGCTGAATGAAACGGACGCGCGCTGGATCGGGGCTTACGTTCGGATGTGAGAGCAGCATCGAACGCAGTTCGCGCAGAAGAAAGCGGATTTGGTCGCGGCTTGTCTCGTACCGGACATTCAGGATGGGGTGAAACCAGAAGCGGTCCCGCTTCGAGTAGTTCTCGATCTGGAGCGAGGAGAACTCGCCGTTGGGGACGGTCAGGATCGTGCGGTCCAGCGTCCGGATCCTGGTGGACCGGATCCCGATTTCCTCGACCGTTCCCAGAGCGGAGCCGAACCGGCAGAAATCACCGATTCTGACGGGGCGGTCCGCGATCAGCGTCAAGCTCCCGATCAGGTTTTCGAAGAGCTTTTGCGCGCCGAGCGCAATGGCAAGGCCGCCGATGCCGAGTGCGGCCAGCCCGGTCGTCACGTCCACGCCGAAAGCGCCGAGCAGCGTGATCCCGAACAGGACCACGAGGAGCGCCTTGGCAGCCCGCTTCATGAAGCTGACGGCGGAGTAGGCCGTTAGCTGGCCACGACGCGACATCCGCCCGAGCACGACCTCTCCTGCGGCATCGGCGGTCCGCCACAAGAGCCACGCCATGGCGCAAAAGCCCAGGATCTGCCCGAGAAATACGGCCCGGTAGCGGGCGACGACCGAGACCCCCAAGGACTCGATGCCGGCTCTGAAGACGAGCACCGCCACCAACACGCCGATGGGTCCAGCGCAGGCCTCCAGATAGCGGGTCAAGCTCGTCTCCTCGCCGCGTCGACGAAGAAGGCGCAGGACAGGACCGCGCATGGCCATCAGCAGCCAGACAAGGCCCGAACTCAGACCGGCGAGCACGAGAAGGGCGAGCCAGTGCGAGGATGATACACCGCCAACCGATGGCCCCTTCGGCAACTGATCAATCAGCGACGCTCCGGGGGAATTGTACTGTATCGCCTGCGCGAGCGAAGGAATTTCCTCCAGGGTATCGACGGAGACCAGCCATAACTGTACCCCGTCCCGCTCCACGCGCTTCGCCAGCAGCGGAACTTCGCGATACTTGGTCTCGACAAGCCCGAACCGCTCCTTGTCCCCCGGAAGGCCGTCGTCGAGCCGACCGGTCGGTGCGGCACTCAACTCTGCCGGAGTGACAACGGCCCCGGCCCGATCAAGGACCTGCTGGAATGTCTTGGCCAACTCCGGCCCAGACAGAACTACGTTGCCGGAGCGGCCCCAAATCCGCTCCGCCTCAAGAAACTGCGAAGCCCGCTCGTAGTCCGCATCTGCAAGAGCACTGATCAAGCCGGAGACCAAGCCTTGCGGAGTTTCGCGGCCGAACGGATCCCGTTGTGCTGCCGCGGCATCCCCGCCGGACGGCGCCGATCCCGGCTTGAGAACATCCTGAGGCCAGGCCGCTACGGTGAACAGGAGAAGAAGGGCGAGAGCGGAGAGAAAAATCCGTGCAGGCAGTCTCAATGTCATCTTTTCTCGCTGGCTTAAGCAGAGCTCATGGAGAAGACCGGGACCTCAGGTCTGAAACTCGTGAAGGAATGAAGGCCCGGCTGGGAGAGGAAACAACCCCCGTATCGGACAAGCCACTGGGACACCCCAGTGGCTTGTCATTAGCATTCGTCGCCTTAAAGCTTGCCTGGGTTTTAGGACGCTGTGGCCATCTCGCCGGTGAGCCAGTACTTCACGCGGGCGGGGTGCTCGCTGATGTAGTTCTCAACGGCCTTGTCCACCGAAGACTCGTTGGCATCGGACATCGCCGCCTCGAGCTCGTCGAGCGGAATATGCATGCGCATCAGGAACTGGGCGACCTCCGGGTAGTCGCTCTGGAATCCCTGCCGCGCAATTGCGTACACCCGCTCGACGCCGCCAAGCGCATTCTTCGGATCATCGAGATAGCGCAGTTCGTACTTGCCGAACATCCAGTGCGGGCTCCAACCCGTCACCACGATCCACTCGTTTCTGCGAATGGCCCGGTCGAGGGCAGATACCATTGCGGCATCGCTGGCGGTGGTCAGATCATATCCGCTCAGATCGTAAGTCTTGATGGCTTCCTTCGACAGGCGGGTGAGACCGGCGCCAGGATCGATCCCCTGAACCTTTCCATTCAGCTTTTCCTTCACCTCCGGCTTTGCCAGATCGGCGATGGATGCGAGCTGGTCCTCCGGAACATACTTCGGAACGACCCAGCCGAGCTTGGCGTCAGTGTAGAGGACGCCGAGAGTGACGACCTTGTCACCGACACGGCTCCAGTAGTCCTTATGGGTTTCGGGCAGCCATGCCATCATCATGGCATCGATGTCACCTTTCGCGACCCCCTGGTATTGAGGCGCAATATCGGTCTGCAGCAGCTCGACCTTCTGCGAGTAATTGTCCTCGATCAGTTTCTTGGCGAGCTTGGTGACGAACTCGGCGTCGGCCCAGGCAGTCCAGCCGATCTTGACCGGCTTTTTTTCTTCCTGTGCCTGCAGCGTTCCCGCAAGGCCTGTGGTCAGGGCCGCCGCGAGGGCGATCCGGGCGAAGGTCTTGAGCATAGGGTTCTCCTTTCAGCTCGTAGGTATGGTCGAGCATCGGGACGGGTACCCATTCCGATGCCCGGCGTTAGACGCCTGCTTTGGCAGGCGTACTCTCCATTTCGACAGCACCGTGCATGATGGGACTGTCCCGACGCGCCAGACGCGGGATACGCAAGGCCGCCGGTTGTGAGAGACTCTGGGTCAAGCGATCGAGGATGATTGCCAGGATGACCACGGCGAGACCGCCCTCGAAGCCAAGCCCGACATCGAGGCGCTGAATACCTGTCAACACCGTATTGCCCAGACCGCCCGCGCCGATCATCGAGGCAATCACCACCATCGAAAGGCCGAGCATGATCGTCTGGTTCACGCCTGCCATGATCGAAGGCAGTGCCAGGGGAAACTGGACCTTGAACAGAAGCTGCCGGTCGGTGCACCCGAAGGCGAGGCCTGCTTCGATGAATTCGCGGTTCACCTGAGTCAGGCCCAAGGCTGTCAGACGCACGACAGGCGGCATGGAAAAGATCACGGTCGCAATGGTGCCGGGCACTGCTCCAAGACCGAAGAACATCGCGGCCGGGATGAGATAAACGAATGCGGGCATCGTCTGCATCAGGTCGAGCAGTGGGCGCGTGCCGGCAGCCGTGATCGGGCTGCGTGCCATGAGAATGCCGAGAGGAATGCCGATCGTGATGGCGATCGCAGTCGCCGCGATGACGAGCGCAAGAGTCTCCACCGTCTCCTTCCACAGCCCCATACCGACGATCAGAAGCAGCGCCGCGCCGCAAAGTACGGCGAACCTCCAGCCGATCCGCCAAAAGGCGAACAGCGCAACTGCGGTGATGAACGCCCAAGCCGGCAGCCAGAGCAGCGCATCCTTGATGCCGTCGGCGAACAGCCCGATGCCGTCGGCTATTGCGTCAAGCGTCGGAGAAAAGTTGTCGAGCATGTATTCGACGGCCGCGCTGGCGCCGGCGCCGATGCTGAGATCGAAGTCCATGATGGTATCCTTCACACGCTGGCGGATCAGCCGGCGCGGTCGAGGGTCATGAGAAGGGATGACTTGGAGATGGCGCCTAGATAGCGGCCTTGGGCATCCACCACAGGCACAGGCCAGCGGCTCTCCGCAACACGCCCCATGACCTGTGCCAGCGGCGTTTCGGCCTCGATGGGATTCATATCGGGCAGGAATGCCTGTCGGTATGGATCAGCTCCACCAGCACGGACCGCTTCCTTGAGGGAATCCGCACTGATCATCCCTTGGTAGCGCTTGTCGCGGGCAATGACGATCGCGACATCGCGATCATGCGCACGCATGCGCTCGAGGGCGGCGTTGACGCTATGGCCAGCGCGGTCGATCAGTGTGACCTGGCTATGGCGCGCGATGTCGCCCGCACGGAAGACGTGGCTGACATCCACATTGCGGAAGAACGAGCGGACATAGTCGTTAGCCGGGCTCATCACGATTTCTTCAGGCGTGCCCACCTGCACTACGACGCCGTCCTGCATGATCGCGATCCTGTCGCCGATGCGCATGGCCTCGTCCAGATCATGACTGACGAAGACAATCGTACGGCTGCGCTCCGCCTGCAGGCGCAGGAGCTCATCCTGCATCTCGGTACGGATCAGCGGATCGAGTGCCGAGAAGGCCTCATCCATGAGGAGGATGGTAGGTTCGTTGGCTAGCGCACGAGCAAGACCGACGCGCTGCTTCATTCCGCCGGAGAGCTCATCAGGCCTGCTGGCCGCGTAGCGGTCGAGTCCGACTGCTTCGAGCGCCCGAAGAGCTTTTCGGTTGCGCTCTACCTCGGAAATGCCTGCGATCTCGAGTCCGAAAGCGGTATTGTCGAGCACAGTGCGGTTTGGCAGGAGGGCGAAGCTCTGGAACACCATACTTATGTCGCGGCGCCGCAGCTCGATCAGATCGCGCTTGCTCATGCGCGTCACATCCTGACCGTCCACCGAGACGGATCCGAGCGTCGGCTCGATCAGGCGATTGAGTAGGCGCAGCAGGGTCGATTTGCCGGAGCCCGAGAGCCCCATCACCACAAAGATTTCGCCCTCTCTGATGCCGAAGCTGGCGTCGTTGACGCCAATTGTGCAGCGGGTCTCCGCCTGAACGGCATCCTTGCCTTGCCCCGCCCGGATCAAATCGACCGCATGTGCGACATCCGAGCCGAAAATCTTGAACACATTACGCAACGCAATTTTATTAGCATCCGTGCGAACAGCGTCTCCACAGCGCACAGAATCGTCTTCGATAATCATCGATACCCCATTTCCCCTGTCCTAAAGATTAGGGGCAGCCTCCAATGTGTAATTGTTGATCTGCGCAGTAGTCATATGATCGGACGCGGCAATATCATATCACGCATAAAGCTACGAAATTGCTCACGTCCGACAAAGCGTTCAACGCACATCGTTGTCGTTAGCGCAGGTTGTTTAGACCGCTCAGCTCGAAAAGCCAACCCCTTGGGCATGAATTGGCTGCATTCACTGTGAACCCACGCTCTGTCGTCAACAACCGCAGAAACCTTCTTCAGTTTGAGAAACAACAGGTTGGACCCTTCGAGCGGCCGACGCCGAACGCCCTGCATCTGTTGGATCCGTTCAGGCTGCAAGGCATTGTTAACTTGGGCGGGCGAATGAGCAGAGGCAGAGCAATGTCACGGTCAAGAGTAAGGCGCCCGCAGGCACAAATAAATGCTCCCGTCTTCTTCATCTCTGCGGGGGTGATTTTGGCCTTTGTCTGTCTCGGCGCTCTCTTCACGGAACAGGCCGCAACCTTCTTCTCTGCCGTACAAGGCTCCATCGTCGCGGGCTTCGGCTGGTTCTACATTGCCGTGGTCGCGGGCTTTCTCATCTTCACATTTTTCCTCATGCTCAGCCGCTATGGGGACGTGAAGCTCGGGCCAGATGACGCCGAACCGGATTACAGCTACCTCTCCTGGTTTGCTATGCTCTTCAGCGCTGGCATGGGCATCGGCCTGATGTTCTTCGGCGTCGCGGAGCCGATCTACCACTACATGGATCCGCCTGTTGGCGAGGGCAACACCCTCGCCGCCGCGCGGCAGGCGATGATCATCACTTTCTTCCACTGGGGCCTGCATGCCTGGGCGATTTATATCGTGGTCGGCCTCGCCCTGGCCTATTTCGCCTTCCGCCGCGGCCTTCCACTCACAATCCGCTCCGCTCTTTATCCTCTGATCGGGGCGCGCATTCACGGCCCTATCGGACATGCCGCCGATATCTTTGCCGTGTTCGGCACCATGTTCGGAGTCGCGACTTCGTTGGGCCTGGGAGTGCTGCAGGTCAATGCAGGATTGGAATACCTGTTTGGCCTACCCGCGAATGTGGGCGTTCAGCTTGCCCTTATTGCCGTCATCACGGGTCTAGCCACTGTCTCTGTCATGCTCGGGCTCGATGCAGGCATCCGGCGGCTGAGCGAACTCAATATCATCCTGGCCGTCCTGCTGCTGGGCTTTGTACTGACCGCTGGGCCAACGGTGTTTCTGCTCCAGGCGCTGATGCAGAACACCGGAGCCTATCTCGATGACGTCGTGCGGCTCACATTCCGAATGTATGCCTATGAACCGAACGAGTGGCTCGGGAGCTGGACGCTTTTCTACTGGGGCTGGTGGATTGCCTGGTCGCCTTTCGTGGGCATGTTCATCGCGCGGATATCGCGTGGCCGCACGATCCGTGAATTCGTTCTGGGCGTCCTGTTCGTCCCTGTCCTGTTCACCTTCCTCTGGATGACGGTGTTTGGAAATACGGCACTGTGGATGCAGCTGAACGGAATTGCACCCATCGGGCAGGTGGTCGCCGACAACATGCCCGTTGCCCTCTTCGCGCTTTTGGAGGCCCTGCCCCTTTCGACCATCACCTCCGTTATTGCGACGCTCCTTGTGGTCACCTTCTTCGTAACCTCCGCGGATTCGGGAGCGCTCGTAATCGACATGATCACTTCCGGAGGCGCCGAAGAGCCGCCTGTCTGGCAGCGCATCTTCTGGGCGATATCGGCAGGAGTGGTTGCGGCCGTGCTTCTTGTCGCCGGTGGACTGCAGGCTCTACAGACTGCAGCCATCGCCAGCGCACTACCCTTCTCTGTCATCATGGTGCTCGTTTGCTACGGTTTGCTAAGGGCCCTTCAGCTCGAGCGCATGCACCCGTTGGAACGGCTGCACATAGCGCCTCCCTCGCCCGCACGTCAGGCGGTCGGCAGCAGCTGGCAGCGGCGTCTCAGCCTGATCATGCACTTTCATGACCGCGAGGAGGTTGTCAGATTTTTGAACGACACGGCCCGTCCGGCGCTCGAAGAGGTCGCCGCACAGATCCGACAGCGCGGCCTCGAAGCCCAGGTCGAACCAACCTCCGATCAGGTCCAGATCACTGTGATGCCCCACCTCAAGAACGAGTTTCGCTATCGCATCTGCATGCGCAGCCACCGGATCCCGACCTTCGCCTTTCCGGAACTAGCCCCTATGGAGGGCAAGGAGCGCCGCCATTATCGAGCCGAGGTCTATCTCTCCGACGGACCACAGCACTATGAAGTGACCGGCTACACCCGCGAGCAAGTCATCAACGACTTCCTGGCACGATACGAGGAATACATGCAGATCGTTCAGACCGGCCAAGTCTAACCATGCGGGTCAGGAACCAAATGGAGCAAGAATACGATCCGGACGTCGAGGCGCAGTGATCATGGTCGGCATCCTGCGTTCAGTCCTTGTTCTTCTCCTGGCCATCCTTCTTCTGATGGCTGGAAACGGTCCCCTCAACACGATAATCGGCGTTCGGCTGGAAGCTGCCGGAACCGCTCCCGCCATCATTGGAGCTGTGATGTCGGCCTATTTCGGGGGCCTCACCCTCGGATCCCTTTTCGCCTACCGGATCGTGACCGGTTATGGACACATTCGGGCTTTCACCGCGTTCGCCTCGGCCCTTTCGGGCATATCCCTTGTCTATGCGCTACATCTTGACCCGCTGCTATGGAGCCTCCTGCGTCTATCCGAAGGCTTCTGCATGGCAGGCTTATTCATCTGCGTCGAAAGCTGGCTGAACGACAGAACCACAAGCGAAACGAGGGGTAAGATCCTCGCCTTCTACATGGTCTGCCTCTATGCAGGCCAAGCCGGCGGCCAGTTCATGCTGAACCTGCAGGATGAATCGGGCTTTCTCCTCTTTGCCCTCGTTTCCATTCTTATTTCATTCGCCGTGATCCCCGTCGCCCTGACACGGGTCGCCCCGCCGATCCTCCCCCATGTGGAAGGCCTCAGCTTCTACCGCCTCTACGAAGCTTCACCGCTAGGAATGGTCGGCACCGTCTCAAGTGGGCTGGTGCTGGGGTCATTCTACAGTTTGGGCCCCTCCTTCTCGAGCGAAATCGGCCTTGATCTCTCCCAGACTGGTATGTTCATGAGCGCCGTCATATTCGGCGGCGTCTTGCTCCAGTTGCCTGTAGGACGACTGTCGGACGTCTTCGACCGCCGTCTCGTGATCATTGGCGTCCTTACAGCCATGGTTCTGGTCAGCGCCGGCACCGCTGCCGCTGCCTATCCCGGCAGCCCCCTTCTCTATTGGGCCGCCCTCGTCTTTGGCGGCGCTTCGTTCGCTCTATATCCGCTCTGCGTGGCGCATATGAACGACCATCTCGGCGCAGCCGCACGGGTCTCGGCCAGCGGTGGACTGATCCTCGCGTACTCGGCAGGTGCCACTCTGGGACCACTGCTCTCATCTGGCGTGATGACCCTCACCGGAGCACCCGGCCTGTTCGCCTTCACGGCTATGGTCAGCAGCTTTGCGCTGGTTTTCGGCCTTTGGCGGATGCGCGCCCGCCCCTCCCCTCCAGCCGAACAGCAGGGACCGTACCAGATGCTGCCCCGAACGACGCCCGTGATTGCACCACTCGACCCACGATCGGAGCCGGGAGACGGAGAATAGCGTCTAGCTTGGCTCGCCATGAGCCCTCCAGGACTGCGAGTAGCAAGAAATGTCGAGCACTTCCTCCAGCCGAGCCCGTCTCTGGAACTTTCGCCTCCCGGCGCCGCTGCGTATGCATCTATAGCAGACGCAAGGGAGCCCCTCGGGAGACATTCCATAGCCCAAACAGAATGCACCAATGTTCGCCCTTGCAATGGCGAGAATATCGACTATGTGTGCCTTCCCCGCGCCGCTGCGTCAGCAAGCGAGCGCCATTTCCGGACACGGCAATCATCAGTTCCCAGGCCCTCGCCGAGGAGCGATGTTGAACCTTCAGAAGATGGATCGCTCCAGACCCAACCAGGTCCGAGCCCGCCTTCCAAGGGTGAAGCTCTTTGTGTCCGGCCACATCCATGAGCCTTGTATTGTCTGGAGTGATCTGGGCTGTTATGGGCTCCTCTGGGGACAATCCGCACAGGTGTCGAAGGTTTCGCGCCGTTCGACGAGGTTCAGCGCAGAAGCAAGTATGTTTCTGTGATCGCTCTTTCTTTGTCTTTACTTGGGAGAGGCAGGATCGGGTGCCGGAAAATTCGAAAAAGCTTCGATTTTCCGATTGACTTCTGGGTCGGGGCGTTCTAAATAGGATCCATCGACGGCGCGGTTCGG
>NZ_JBHSBQ010000132.1:0-49139 GCF_042650665.1 Microvirga sp. GCM10011540
CATCCGGCTAGGGGCTTGGTTCGCGGGCACACCGCTCGCGCGAACGCGTCAGTCAGCATTCACAAGGCTCATGACGCTTCCAACAGGTGCATGATGGATTCGCCAGCAGTATCAAGGGGGAGGAGAGTAACACAGCGCTATCTGCGAGCTTCGATCAGGCCCCCAGACCCGGCGGAGGAAAGCCTGTCCCGACGCAAGGAATCCTCTGGCGCAATGCAGCGACCAAAGGGGAGTACCCACCGCACGCTTGAAAACACGCCTCTGTCGGCATTACCATACGTAATACTGACTATTCGCTGTCGTCCGCCTTTTTCCGGCAGGGCCTCTTTGCCGGTGCGCAACCGTGTCGCCGGAGGATGCTTTGGCTCAGATCGGTCAGCAACCCGACGAGCCTTATTCCGCTGCAGTGCGGGCCAACCGAGCCGTGCTGATCCTCGACGTCGTGGAATCCGTGCGCCACGTGGAGCAGGACGAGACCGCTTTCGTGTCCCGCTGGCTCGCCTTCGTGGAGCATGTCAGGACCGAGATCCTTCCGGAATTCAACGGCCATTTCACCAAGGGCCTCGGCGACGGGATGCTGCTGGATTTCGACGACGCGCGCTCGGCGGTTTCGGCGGCCTTCGCCATCCAGCAGGCGAGCCATCGCGGGAATGCGGGTCTTCCGCCCGCGCAGCAGGTGATGCTGCGCATGGGCGTCGAGATCAGCGACGTCATCGTCGATCACGCAGATCTGTACGGACGCGGCGTCAGCCGCGCCGCGCGGCTTCTGACCCTGGCGGGTCCCGGCGAGATCGTGATCTCGGCCAATCTGCGCGACCAGCTCACCGCCGATCTCGATGCGGATATCGAGGATCTCGGCGAGTGCTATCTCAAGCACGTGCCGCAGCCTGTCCGTACCTACCGGATCGGCCCGCCCGGCCCGCGCCCGGTGATCGAGCCCGGCGTTTTCGTCGACGACCTGCGCCCGACGCTGGCGGTCGTGCCCTTCACCACGGACGATGCCGGCGACGAGCATCACGTGCTGGGCGAGGTTCTGGCGGAGGAGCTGATCCAGGACCTGTCACGCTCGCCGGAGCTGCACGTGATCTCGCGCCTGTCCACCACCGTGTTTCGCGGGCGCGATACGCCGCTGGCGCAGATCAGCGCCAATCTCAACGCCGACTACGTGCTGTCGGGCGAATATCGCGTGACGGATCGTTTCGTCGCCATCGAAGCCGAACTCATGGAGGCCAAATCGGGGCAGACCGCGTGGGCGGGTCGCTGCAAGGGCCAAATCGCAGCCGTTCTCTCCGGCAAGCGCGAGCTCATCGACGAGATCGCCATCAACGTGAGCGCGGCCGTGATGGTGAGCGAGCTGCAGCGCGCGCAGTCGCAGGCCCTGCCGACCCTGAAGAGCTACACGCTGCTCATTGCCGCCGTCGCGCTCATGCACCGCCTGTCGTCCATCGACTTCGACCAGGCGAGGAGACTCCTCGAAACGCTGATCGAGCGGGCTCCGCGTCAGGCCGTCCCGAGGGCGTGGCTCGCGAAATGGCATGTGCTGCGCGTGCAGCAGGGCTGGTCGGAGGATCCGCAGCAGGATGCCCGTTACGCGCTGCAATGCACGAAGCAGGCGCTCGACATTGACCCGCATTGCTCGCTCGCGCTTTCCGTCGACGGCTTCGTGCACACGAACCTCCTGAAGGAGCTCGACACCGCCAAGGCGCGGTACGACCTCGCCCTCCTGACCAATCCGAACGACTCCCTCGCCTGGCTGCTCTTGGGAACGCTCCACGCGTTCAAGGGCGAGGGAACGCCCGCGGTGAGCTGCACCCAGCGCGCCCTGAGGCTCTCGCCTCTCGACCCTCACCGCTACTTCTACGACTCCCTCTCTGCGACCGCTCATCTGGCAGCGCACCAGTACGAGCGCGCCCTGAAGCTCGCCCAGCGTTCGCTGCGGGCCAACTGCACGCACACCTCAACCCTGCGGGCCATGGCGATCGCGCAATGGCATCTCGGCCGGCACGAGGACGCGCGGCGGACCGTGAGAAAGCTCCTGCAGATGGAGCCTCAGCTCACCATCCGCCGCTGGCGCGAGCGCTCGCCCAGCGCCGGCTACAGGATCGGGGACGAATGGGCGGCCACTCTGCGGAATGCCGGCGTCCCTGAGTGACGTCGACGGCCGCGGGGCCGAGAACGAGGGAGGACCAACGTGAGTACGGTTTGGGCAGGAATCGGGCCGCTCGGCGGCGTGGGCGGCGTGGGTGGCGTCGGAGGCGTAGGGGGCGTCGGCGGGGTTGGAGGTGTCGGCGGAGTAGGCGGCGTCGGAGGCGTGGGGGGAGTCGGCGGCGTCGGCGGCATCGGGTTCGCCTCGCCGCTCACGACCGACGCGCTGATCCGCAGCCGCGACGGCATCGTCGGGCCGTGGCAGACCATTCAGCCGCCCGGCCCGCTGGCCTTCGACGATCCGGACGTCATGGAGCGCTGGTCGCCCTGGGTCCGGGCCGGTGCAATTGACCTGGAGATGGTGTCGCGCCTCGCCGTCACGGCGGAGGCGGGCGGCGCGAACCCGCGCCTCTTCGTGTGGCATCTCGAGGTTCCGGCCCCGGTCGGCGGCAACCCTCCGGTGCCGGAATACCGCAGGCTCGTCGCCATGGCGCGCCCGTCGCAGGCGATCTTCGAGGCGCAGCTCCACTTTCTAGCAAGCTATGCGGATCTGCGTCCCGACCGGCAATCGGAGATCCTGACCCAGATGGGCGGCGGGCTCGCCTTCCTGTCGTCGGTTTCCTACCTGCACCCGGACCGGACGCCCTATACGCTGGAACTGCTCGCCGCCGTCCTGCGGCTCGCCATCGTGGTGCATCTGCGCCTCAAGCAGGGTCTCGCCTGCCGGCGCCCGGTGGAATACTCGCCGCAGGTCCAGCCGCTCATCCTCACGCCCGCGCACGGCTCGCTTCCCAGCGGGCACGCCACCGAGGCCTTCGCGGCGGCGCTCGTGCTCTGGGAGCTGTTGGAGAACTCCGGACAGGCCGTCTATACAGACGCGGAATGGCGCATCCAGCTCTTGCGCCTGGCCGCCCGGATCGCCATCAACCGCACCGTCGCGGGCGTCCATTTCCCCGTCGACAGCGCGGCCGGCGCGGTGCTGGGGTTGACCCTCGGGCGCTATTTCGTCGACCGCTGCTCCGGCGCCGCGACTTACCGGGACTGGACCTTCGACGGGAGCGCCTGGCCACCCGGCCAGGATTTTGTCTGGCGCGACCTCTACGATCCGGACAACCAGCGGCTGGAGGAGAAGAACTTCCTGATCCGCGGAAATGCCGACCAGGCCCTCGACCCGACCCGGCAGTCCGAACTGCTCACCTGGCTCTGGAACAAAGCCAGGGCCGAGTGGAGCTGAGACAGGGGAGGGCGTGCCATGCCGTGGGAATATGACGATCCCTGGAGCGACCCCCTCGGGCTCGCGAATCTCGATCCCTATCTGCGCTGGTCGCTGGGTCCGGGGCGGGAGGATTTCCTGCTGCCGCGAACCGTCGGCCAGCGGATTCCGCTGCTCGTGCGCTGGCGCGAGAACAAGAACGAGGCGAAGATCCGGGATCTCTGGCGGCGCCTGACCGGCGAGGCGGAGTGGGCCGGGCGCTCGCCGCCGGGAAGCGAGCGCTTCGAGACGCATTTCCTGACCTTTCGGGAGGTCCGACGGCTGTTCGCCGAAAGGGAGTTCCGGCCATTCACGAGAGAGGCGGAGCGGGCCACGCCCGGCCCGCCGCTGCCCGATGCCTCGGTGACGGCGAGGAACGCCCCCTTTCGCCCGAGGCCCACCTCGACCAGCGGCCCGCTCACGTCAGGCACGGTGATCGTCGGCATCATCGACGACGGCCTCGCCTTCGGCCACGAGCGCTTCCAGCGGGCCGACGGAACCACCCGGATCGAGTCGGTCTGGATCCAGGACGGCGAGGACGACGGCCGCAGCGGCTACGGCTACGGCTGTATGATCACGAAGGCCGAGATCGACGCCCTGCTCGCGGATGCCGCGCAGCGGAACTGGGACGAGGACGAATTCTACCGCCGCGCGGGCGTGGCCGATTTCGCCCGAGAGGGCCGCAGACCGGTGGCGCGGCGGGCCTCGCACGGTGCCCATGTGATGGACCTCGCCTGCGGCTTCGCGCCCGGCGAGGCGCCGGACTGGCGCATCGTGGGGGTGCAACTGCCGACCGCCACCACGGCGGATTCCTCCGGCGCGAGCCTCGCCCCTTACGTGGTCGACGCGGTCAAGCACATCCGCGACGCGGCGCTGGCCATGGCCGGAGGGGAACCGGCCCCGCCGGTCGCGATCAATTTCAGCTACGGGCTCACCGCCGGTCCGCACGACGGCACGCACGAGATCGAGACGGCCATCGACGAGATCGTGCGGGACCACAACGCCGTCGCGAGGAACCGGCCGATGCGGGTGGTGATCCCGTCCGGCAACAGCCACCTGGCACGCCTGCATGCGCGGGTGTCGTTCGACACGCCGGACGAGGCGGTAGAGCTGCCCTGGCGAGTGCAGCCTGACGACCTGACGCCGAGCTTCGTCGAGATCTGGCTGCCGCCCGGTCCCGCCGGGGCGGATCGCATCGCCCTGACGCTCGTGACCCCGTCCGGCGAGGACAGCACGCCCCTTCAGGTGAAGGAGGGTCAGCTCCCCGCGCTGCGCTACGTGGCCGACGGCACGGTGCTGTGCGAAGCGCGCTACCACCGCGCCCCGGCGCCGACGGATCGCGGCATGTTGTTCGTCGCGCTCAAGCCCACGGTGCGGCCGGGCGGGGCGGCGGGGCCCCGCCTGGCGGCCGAGTCCGGGATCTGGCGCCTGCGCCTCAAGAACCGGGGATTGCAGCCGGGCGAGATGGTCGAGGCCTGGGTGCAGCGGGACGACGCGCCCATCGGCTATCCGACCCGCGGGCGCCAGTCGTATTTCGACCACGCATGCTACCGGCGCTACGACCATGGCGGCCGACCGATCGAGGAGGACGACATCTCCTGCATCGTGCGGCGCTACGGCTCGATCAACGCCATCGCCACCGGCTGTGAGACGATCATCGTCGGCGGCGTCTACCGCAAGGAGTTGCGGCCTGTGCCGTACTCGGCCGGCGGCCCCGTCACGGTGCCGGTCGGCGCCACGCAGGTCCACCGGGACGGCCCCGATGCGCTGACGGTGAGCGACGATTCCGTCGCCCATCCCGGGGTGCTCGGGGCCGGGACGCGCAGCGGCTCGGTCGTCGTCATGAACGGGACGAGCGTCGCCGCGCCTCGGATCACGCGCTGGATCGCCTGCGAGCTCGCAGCCGGACGGCCCGGGGACCGCGATGCGGTCGAGCAGCTCGCGACCGACCATGAGGCGCAGCTCGATCCGCCGAAGCCGCCGCCTGAACGCGGCGGGGCGGGAAGAATCGTTCTGCCGCCGGTGCGGATGCCGCGGGGGATTCAGGAGGGTTGAAGGTCGTTCCTAGACGTGCTGACCGCCGTTGATGTGCAGCTCCGCGCCGGTGACGTAGGAGCTGGCGTCGGTGCACAGGAAATAGATCGCCTTCGCCACCTCGTCGGGGGTGCCGAGCCGGCGCATGGGAAGCTGCTCGACGATCTTCTCGGTGCCGGGCGAGAGGATCGAGGTGTCGATCTCGCCCGGGGAGATGGCGTTCACGCGCACGCCCAGCGGTCCGAAATCGGCGGCCATCTCGCGGGTGAGGGAGGCCAGCGCCGCCTTGGAGGTGGCATAGGCCGCGCCCGCGAAGGGGTGGACCCGCGAGCCCGCGATGGAGGTCACGTTCACCACGGAGCCCTTGGCCTTCGTCAGCTCGTCCTGCAGGCCGCGGGCCAGCATGATCGAGGCGAAGAAGTTCACCTGGAACACGTGGATCCAGTCCTCGTAGCGGGTGGCGAGGGCGCCGAGCCGCGAGCCCCCCGGTCCCTTGGGCGAGATGCCCGCATTGTTGACCAGGGCGTGCAGCACGCCGCCCTCGGCGGCGAGGCGCTCTTTCACGTCGGCGATGGCGCGGCGGGTATCCTCCGCGTCCGCCAGGTCGACCTGGAGATGGTCCTCGGGACCCATCTCCCAGGGGCAGTTCTCGGGGAATGCGTGGCGCGAGCAGGTGATGACCCGCCAGCCGGCGGCCGAGAAGCGCTTGACCGTGGCATGCCCGATCCCGCGGCTGGCGCCGGTGAGCAGCATGATGCGGCGGGAGGTGTTGCTTGAGGAGGACATGGTGGACCTGTGTGGATGGGCGCGGGACCCTAGCCCCTCGCAAGGTCAGGGTCTACAGCTCGGAATGCATGGGTTTAAGGATAAAGCCTGTTCTTCAGCCAACCCTCGCCCTCGCGGGTGAAGGCGATGCGGTCGTGGAGGCGGAAGGGGCGATCTTGCCAGAACTCGATATAGACCGGGGCGATGCGGAAGCCCGTCCAGTGGGGCGGGCGCGGCACCTCGCCGATGGCGTATTTCGCCGTGTTGAGGGCGACCGCCTTCTCCAGGGCGAAGCGGCTCTCCAGCGGGCGCGACTGCTGGCTCGCCCAGGCGCCGATGCGGCTGTCCCGGGGGCGGCTCTGGAAATAGGCGTCGGCCTCCGCGTCGCTCACCAGGCTCACATGGCCCCGGGCCCGGATCTGCCGGCGCAGGCTCTTCCAGTGGATGACGAGGGCGGCCTTCTTCTGGCCGAGGAGCTCGCGGCCCTTGTTCGATTCCGTGTTGGTGTAGAACACGAAGCCGTTCTCGTCCGCGCTCTTGAGCAGGACCATGCGGACATTGGGCAGGCCGTCCGCGTCCACGGTGGCGAGCGCCATGGCGTTGGGGTCGTTGGGTTCCGAGGCCTTGGCCTCCTCCATCCAGGACTGAAACAGGGTGAAGGGTTCATTGGCTTCGGTGAAGTCACCAGTTGTTAACGAGTTCAAGGTCTTATCCTGAGATGTGACTTTTGCGTTCTCGGAGAGCCGACGCGTCATGATGAGCAATGCGCGCCGTTATAGATCAGACGCCACCCTGCGCGAAGCCATGAAAGTGCTCGCCGCGGGCCTGATCGCCCTGTCGGCCGGCGCCTGCAGCTTCTCCTTTGGGGTCGTGGGGCTGGACGAGATGGCGGCCGAGCCCCAGGTCACCGGCGCCATCGCGCCGAAGCCTACCATCCTGTCCGCCGACCTCGACGAGGAGGACTGGCGCCGGGCCCGCGCCGCGCTCGCGGTGGCGCTCGACCCGCAGGGCCCCGGCACGCAGGTCTCGTGGGACAACCCCGCCTCGGACCGCAAGGGCACCTTCACGCCCGCGAGCGCCCCCTTCGTGAAGGACGATCAGATCTGCCGGACCTTCACCGCCCTCATCAGCGGCGCATCCCCGGCCTCCCTCCAGGGCATGGCCTGCCGCCCCTCCGGCGGCGACTGGGCCATCAAGGAGGTCAAGCCGGTGAAGGGGACCGCCAAGGTTTGAGGCGCCGCTCGGCGGGCCGGACCGGACGGATCGCGACACGCTCGCCTTCCTGCTGCGGAAACTGACCGCCGCCGTGGAGGCGAAAACGGGAATCCAGGAGCGATGAAAGGAGAGCCGGCTCGCGCGAGCACGTGACGTCCGTCCCGTGCCAAGCTTTTCGTGAAAACAGGCGTTGCAAGCGCGCAACACTTTTCCCATATGGTCGTCAGCCCGAAGGGCTCACGAGCCCAATCCCGACGGCTGATGGATTCCAAGATGCGCAACCCTTACGACGTTCTCGGCGTGCCCCGCTCCGCAGACGAAGCGGAGATCAAGAAGGCATTCCGCAAACTCGCAAAGACCTATCACCCGGATCGCAACGCGAACGATCCGAAGGCCAAGGACAAGTTCGCGGAGGTGAATTCCGCCTACGAGATCCTCGGCGATGCGCAGAAACGCGCCCAGTTCGACCGGGGCGAGATCGACGCGGAGGGCAAGCCGCGCTTTACGGGCTTCGAAGGGTTCGGCGGCGGGCGCGGCGCCCGGGGCGAGGATTTCTCGGGCTTCGGCGGCGGCGGCCCCTTCGGCGGGCGCCGGAACAGCCGGGGCTTCAATGCCGATCCGGGCGAGGACTTCTTCTCGCAGATCTTCGGCGAGGCGTTCCGCTCCGCCGGCGGCGACGGGATGCGGCAGGGCCGCAGCCGCCCCCAGCAGAAGGGCGAGGACGTGTCGGCGACCCTCACGGTCACCCTGGAAGAGGTGGCGAACGAGGCCAAGAAGCGCCTGCGGCTCCCCACGGGCCGGGACGTGGACGTGGTGATCCCCAAGGGCGTCACCGACGGGCAGGTCATCCGCCTGCGCGGCCTGGGCGCGGGGGCTCCCGGCATCGATCCGGGCGACGCGCTCCTGACCATCAAGATCGCCCCCCACGAGCGGTTCACGCCCGAGGGCTCCAACCTGCGCCTGCGCCTGCCCATCGAGATCGAGGAGGCCGTCCTCGGCGGCACGATCCGCATTCCGACCCTGACCGGCGCGGTGGAGATGAACATCCCGCCCATGACCAATTCGGGCCGCACCTTCCGCCTGCGCGGCAAGGGCCTGCCGGGCAAGGCGGGGCCGGGCGACCTCCTGGTGACCATGGAGATCAAGCTGCCCGAGGTGGTGGACGAGGACCTGCTGGACTATGCCCGCAAGCGCCGCTCGGCCAAGGCGGAATAGGAATCTTCGCCCTTATGAAGCCCTGATTCACGGGTGGGAGGCCGAGAGGACTTCCCCCCTGTCGCTGTGTCGGTTAAAGAGGCCGCTCTTTCTGACGTGTCCAGCGACGATTTAGGTGAATCATGGCGGAGACAACGGCGCCCGGCATCCTGGCCGGCAAGCGCGGCTTGATCATGGGTGTGGCGAACAATCGCTCCATCGCCTGGGGAATCGCGCAGGCGGCCCGCAAGCACGGGGCGGAACTCGCCTTCACGTACCAGGGCGAGGCCCTGAAGAAGCGCGTCGAGCCCCTGGCGAAGGAGCTCGACGGCGTCGTCGTCGGCCATTGCGACGTCACGGACGGCGCGAGCATCGACGCTGTGTTCGACGAGGTGAAGAAGCTCTGGGGCTCCATCGACTTCGTGGTCCACTGCATCGCCTTCTCGGACAAGGACGAGCTCACGGGCCGCTACGTGGAGACCTCCGAGGGCAACTTCACCAAGTCGCTCCTCATCTCCTGCTATTCCTTCACGGCGGTCGCCCAGCGGGCGGAGAAGCTGATGAACGACGGCGGCTCGCTCCTGACGCTGACCTATTACGGCGCCGAGAAGTGGATGCCCCACTACAACGTCATGGGCGTGGCCAAGGCGGCGCTTGAGGCCTCGGTGCGCTATCTTGCGGCCGATCTCGGCCCCAAGAACATCCGCGTCAACGCCATCTCGGCGGGCCCGATCAAGACCCTCGCGGCCTCGGGCATCGGCGATTTCCGCTACATCCTGAAGTGGAACGAGTATAACTCGCCCCTGCGCCGCACGGTCACCACCGAGGAGGTCGGCGAGACCGCCGCCTACCTGGTCTCCGACATGTCCCGCGGCATGACCGGCGAGATCCTCCACGTGGATGCCGGCTACCACGTGGTCGGCATGAAGAACCCGGAAGCGCCCGACCTCTCCCTCGACAAAGACTAGCCGTGAGCCAGCCCCGCCCAACGATCTACTTCATTCGCCACGGCGAGACAGACTGGAATCTCGAAGGGCGGCTCCAGGGGCAGAAGGACATTCCGCTCAACGAGCTCGGCCAGGTCCAGGCCGAGGAGGCGGGGCGGCGGCTGCGCACCCTCGTGCCCAATGTCGAGGACCTCGCCTATGTGTCGAGCCCCATGGCCCGCACCCGCGAGACCATGGAGCGGCTGCGCAAGGCGATCGGCCTGCATCCCGAAAGCTACCGCCTGGACGACCGCCTGGTCGAGCTGACCTTCGGCGACTGGGAGGGCATGACCTGGAAGGAAGTGCGCAAGGCGGAGCCCCAGGCCGCGGCCATGCGCGAGCGCGACAAGTGGAACTACGTTCCGCCCGGCGGCGGCGAGAGCTACGCCATGCTCACCGACCGCATCCGCCCCGTTCTCGACGACCTAACCCGCGACACGGTGCTGGTGGCCCATGGCGGCGTCGCCCGCGCCTTCCTGGCCGTGACCTGCGGGATTTCCCAGCGCCAGGCCGCCAGCATGGACATCTGGCAGGGCAGGGTGCTGGTCATCGAAGGCCGCAAGCACCGCTGGGTGTGAGGCCTCCCCGGATCCGGAGCTATTCGGGCGCCGTGACGACCATCGCCGAGCACGCCGACGAGCCTTCCTGCCGGTAGCTGTGCGCCGCGCCGGAGTCGAAATACATGGCGTCCCCTTCCTCCAGAACGATCTCGTCGCCCGCGATGCTTATTGCGAGCCTGCCCCTGAGCACGTAGACGAGTTCCGCGCCTTCGTGCTGGTGGGACTCCGACGCCTGCGAACCGGCTGGGAATTCGGCGTAGTAGGCCTGCAGCCTGCGGTTCGTCACGGGGAAGTCGAGGCTCTCGAAAAAATAGGACGGCGCATCCCCCGGACGGTCCGGCAGGCGCAGCCGATCCTCTTTCCGGACCACCGCGATGGTGGGCCGGTCCGATCCCTCGACGAAGAAATGCTCGAGCCCGACGCCGAAGACCAGGGCGATCCGCAGCAGCGTCGGCAGCGTCGGGAAGAGCTGGCCCCGTTCGATCTTCGAGAGCATGGCGGGCGAGAGGCCGGTATGCTCGCCCAGCTGCGCGAGCCTGAGCTTCTTCTTCAGGCGGAGCGTCCGGATCTTGGCTCCGATCTTGTACTGCTCCAGGCCGGCGGCCAGGGTTTCCGACAGCATCTCGCCGCTCCTTTTTCGCTTAAAGAAACTCACGCTATACCGATTTTCACCACATGATAAATTATGTTCATGTCACGATAAAGTGAGTAGAGAGACAATAAGTTTTCACCATATGCAAATGGTGAGAACCAGCGTGGTGGTCTCAACGGTCGCCGAAAGGGGCCGTCCGCATCCACGTTCATGGAGCTAGAACGATGAAATTCCAATTTGCGAATCTGGCCGTGGCCGCAACGGTCGCCCTCGGCGTGGCGCTCGGCGGAACGGCTGCGCGGGCAGCCGACCAGGACATCGTCGAGACGACCGTCGCGGCCGGCCAGTTCAAGACCCTGGCGGCTGCCCTAGGCGAAGCCGGTCTCGTCAGCACCCTTAAGGGTGAGGGGCCGTTCACGGTCTTCGCTCCCACCGACGCGGCCTTCGCTAAGCTGCCGGCCGGAACGGTCGAGAACCTGCTCAAGCCCGAGAACAAGGACCGGCTGACGGCGATCCTGACCTATCACGTCGTCCCCGGACGCGTGACGGCGTCCGAGGTCGCCAAGCTCCAGCAGGCCAAGACCGTGAACGGGAAGGCGCTGACCGTGAGCGCGACCGGCAACGGGGTGAAGGTGAACGACGCCAATGTCACCCGCACCGACATCGCCGCCTCGAACGGTGTCATCCACGTGGTCGACAGCGTGATCCTGCCCCCGACCAACTGACTGTCGAACCCGGAGCGCCCTCCCGGCGCTCCGGGCCCCTTTCAGGCGCCCGGGAGTAGTGGGGCCGCCGCCAGACGAAGCGGCCCCGATTGCGGGCTCCCGCGAAGCCGGGAGCCCGCAATCGTCGTCAGAGCACGAAGTCGGCGTTCGCGAAGGCGTGCAGGCCGACGGCCTTGATCGTGAAGTCGGCATAACCGTCGCCGTTGACGTCTCCGGCGAGATACGTGTTGCCGCTCGACTGGTACGCCTTCAGCTCGCCTGCCACCTTGCGGAAGCCCTGCGCGCCGATGAACTTGAACGCCTGGTTTCCATACGAGCGGGTATCGGCATCGATGCCCGACAGGTTGATCTTGTCGGCGCCGCGGACGAAGTCGCCGATGGTGTCGCCGTTAGCTTCCGACGCGGTGTCGAACACGAAGGTGTCGCTGCCCGAGCGGCCCCACAGGACGTCCCTGCCGCCGTTGCCGTTGAGGGTGTCGTTGCCGGACGTGCCATACAGCGTGTTGTTGTAGCTGTTGCCGACGATGGACTGGCCCGCGGTCGTGCTCGGGGTCGTCGGAGAGGTCGTGGTCGTGGTGCCGACATCGTTCGCCTCGGCCCGCTCCGTGGCATTCGGCGTGCCGAAGTTCTGGGTGACGAAGACCACGTTGTAGCCGTTGATCGTGCCTTCCTTCAGGCCGATCCCGATCTCCTCGAAGGAGCCGTTGACGATGTTGGCGTAGTGGCCGGGCGACTTCATCAGGTTGGCGTGCAGCTGACGGACGGTCGCCTCCGTCATTCCGCCGCTCACATAGGCGATGTTCTCGCCCCAGCCCTGCCAGCCGTAGCCGGCCGCTGTCATGCGGGCGCCCGCGCTGGAGCCGTTCACGCCCGTGTGGGAGAAGGTGTCAGTCTGATCCATCCAGGCGCTGTGGGCATCAGACGAATCCAGAAGTTCGCCGTCGAACGTGAGCGGCCTGACCCCGGCACCGGCGCGGGCTTCGTTGATGAGCTGCAAAAAAAGAGTTTCTAAATTGGTTGGCGTAGTCATTCTTGCAAATGCCCCTTGAATAAACTTGCTAGGCTTACATTCCGCACAGATGAATCGCTCTCGTTAGTCTTCGGAATGCACGGCTGCGCTTGGCCCGCCATTGTGTTGACAATGTGATTGCTGTGGGGGCGCCGCTTCTCTCCGGGGCAGTGCGGCGCCCCGGTCGGGACCTTCAGGATGCCGAGCGCGCGGATTGCGCCCCGGCATCCGTTTCGCCGGGACGCTCCCGGGCGGCGGCCCATTGCAGCAATGCGTCGAGCGCCGGGCACAGGGCCTGTCCCCAATCCGTGAGGCAATATTCCACCTTCGGCGGCACCTGGTGATGCACGATCCGGCGAACGATTCCGTCCGCCTCCATCTGGCGAAGCTGCTGGATGAGCATCTTCTGCGAGATGGCCGGGATCGCCTTCTCCAGCTCCGAGAAGCGCAGCACCTTGCCGCCGAACAGCCGGAACAGGATCACCAGCTTCCAGCGGCCTTCGAGGAACTTGAGCGCCTGTTCCACCCGGTCGGCGGCGGAGCTGGGAGTCAGGGCTTCTTCCTTACTCATAGGTGAGTACCTTACTTTTTCGTGCGTTCTTGTCTTTCCGTCAGCATACCTCCAAGTTCCTCCCGCCGCTACGGAGCCGGACTCATTTCGAGCGGCCTGGCTCCTCTTGGAGAACCCGTATGAGCAAACGACTTCCTCCCCCGTTGGCTGCCTACTACGAGGCGAAGAACCGGCACGACATCGACGCCATGCTGGCGCCTTTTGCCGAGGATGCCGTGGTGAAGGACGAAGGCCGTGAGCATCGCGGCCGGGCGGATATCCGTTCCTGGATGGAGCACACGACCCGCAAGTACCGCGTCACCATCGACGTCAGGCAGGTCGAAACGGTCGACGACCGGATGCTCGTCTCGGGACTTGTGTCCGGCGACTTTCCCGGCAGTCCTGCGATGCTGCGCTTCGCCTTCACCCTTTCCGGCTCGAAGATCGCGCGGCTGGAGATCGCATGATGAACGCGGCATCCTCGTTCGCCGTCGATCCCCGGGAATTCGCCGGCAAGCGCGCCCTGGTGACGGGCGGCACCAAGGGCATGGGCGAGGCCATCGTCTGAGTCGGTCAGAGCTGGCCGCCGTCGCCCCAACGTTCGAGCAGGGCGTTGTAGGCGGCGTCCTGATAGCGCGACAGCAGGAAGGCCGGCGCGTAATCGGGCAGGGGGGTCTCGGTGATGTAGCGGGCGATGAGCTCTCCGCCCGCGCAGGACGCCATCACGCCGAAGCCCGAGAACGCGCAGGAGATGTACGCGCCTTCGACCGGGACGGGCCCGATGAGCGGCCGGTTCTCCTGCGTGCGCATGTAGTAGCCGCCGTCCATGTAGGGCCGCGGCGTCTTCCCGTTATAGGCCTTGAGCCCCGGAACCATGGTGGACATGCCGCGAAGCGCGATCTCGGGGTAGTATTCCGGCTCCGGCAGCGGGAAGACCGGATCGACCGCGTCGCCATGGTGGTTGAACAGAATGAGCGTCGCCGATGCCCCGTCGGGCCGCCCGTGGACGCCCGCCGGAAACGTCCCGAGGAGCCATTGGGCCTCCTCGTCGGCCGCGAGCGCGGCGCGCTCCTCGTCGCTCCAGGGCAGTTGCTGCTCGTCGAGCCAGATCAGCATCGGCGCGTTGCGCGGCATGCCCCCGAGCGTATCCGGGAAGCTGACCTTGAAGTGGCGCTCGGCCCTGATCGGCAGGTCGACGCCGATCATGTGCGCCATCTCGGCCTGCATCGGCCCGGCGGCCAGCACCACATGCGTCGCGTCGAGCGTGCGGCGCTCGCCCTGCTGCTCGACATGCACGCCGCGAACCCGGCCGCCGGCCGTGTCGATGCCGACGACGCGGCCCTTCAGGATCTGCACGCCGTGCGCGCGCGCCGCCTCCAGCATCACCATGCCGAGCTGCTGGGCGCTGAGCCAGCCGGCGCGCCGCGCATGGACCAGCGCCACCGTCTCAGGCGCCAGAAAGGGAAAATGGCGGCGGATCAGGCTCGCATCCGTGATGACGTCCGCGCCCGACAGCGCGCTGTCGAACCCGCGCTCGGGCGAGGGCGTGTAGGCGCTCTGCGCCGTGTCGTGAAACCGCGCGGCTCCCCCGCCATTCTCCTCGGCCGCCTTCGCCATGGTTTCGAGAAAGGGGATCTTGCCCGCATCGGAGGTCGCGAACACGTAGCCGCGGCGGTTGAGGTTGATGCGGTTGTCGGTCGCCCGCGCGATCTCCTCGATGAGATTGATGCTGCGGTTCATGAAGGCGGTCATGGCCCAGTCGGGTCCGGGCCACCAGTTGCGGTAGGCTTCCGTGGACTTGTCCGAGGTGAGCGAGAGCGGGTTGCCCTCGTCGACCAGCGTGACGTGGTCGAGACCGTGTTCGACGGCGAGCTGGTAGGCCGCCGCGATGCCGGCGATGCCGGCGCCGCAGATGACGACTTTCGATGACGCTGGGGACATGGCGGCCTCGTGAATCAGGCCGCTCGACGCAGGCCGGGGAACGGCCCCCCTATACCAGACCGGACGGCCGAACGGCAGGTGCCTTTTTGGCGAAGACCGCGATTCCGGGAGGCGCCTTTGCGGCGGCCGCCAAGGATGCGCCCGAGCGTGCCGGTTCGATTCAGAAAGCTGTCAGGTGCTCCGGGTTGTTGCAGGGAGCAGCGGCTGCCGAAACGGATCCGCCCGGTTCCGTCATGCCGGGCACCATCGACCGCCCACGACGTGAAGGAACATGATGGCTGAGAAACTCCGGATCGAGCGCTTCGGCGCGTTTCCACGCGTCCAGCGGACCGTTTTCGGCGTCTCCGCCAGTCTCGGGCCGCCATCACCGCCTTCGGACAAGCCGATGCTCTACCGCCACGAGCAGGCCTCCCGCACCGACGAGGAGGCCGAGGCGAACGCGCCGCGCGAAACCGCGGCCGGGAAGGCCCGCGGCTGACATCCGGGCAGGCTATCCACGAGGAAACGAGCATGTGGGACTGGATCGCGAGTAATCATCAGGTGCTCGGCGTGGCGGCGAACATCGCGATGCTGTTCGTCTGGATCGCCTATCTGCAGGTGTTCGTCAGCAGCTACCGCCGGCAGAAGAGGTCGAGCATCCTGGTCCACCGGGGCGCCGGGTCCGGGCTCGAGGCCTGGTGCCTGATCAGCAACATGAGCGCCGAGGCGACCTACATCGAAAGCCTCATCGCGACCGTCGAGACGAAAGAGGGACGCTGGAGCTGCCCGGTTACCGAGCTGCAGGAAGGCCGCTCGGACCTCGAACTGGCGACCCGGCAGGGGCCGGTTCAGGCGGGGCAGTTCGTCGACATCGGATCGTTTCAGAGCCTGATTGAACCTGTGCTTCAAAGGGGCACGTCGCTGCAAGGTGCCGTCGCTCGGGTTGATCTGGGGAATCTCGTAGCCTTTGAGATCAAGGTCATTGCTGTGCATGGTTCTGAGGATCTCCTCAGCGGGGCGATCCGCCGGTTCGACTTGATCAGGCGACAGCGCCAACTGCTCCTGAAGGGACATACTGTCGGGACGCAACAAGTCCGATCTCGTCGCGAGCGGAAGAGGCTGCACGACGATGTCAAGGCGGATCTGTGAAGCCGTCTCTGTGAAATCCGGCGCGTCGCCGGCTCACCGGCGCGTTACGAATGCGGATGATCTTGCATCATCGATGAGAGCATACAGGAGCGCCTGGAGGGCAGGGTACTCGTCCGGCTCGTAGATGTCCTTGTTGATCGTCAGCCGACGCGAGACACGCATTCTGTCTTCTGATGCCTCGTAAGTGGCCGTGTACAGCCCAGCCGAGTTCTCCACCTTGCTGGCAGGAGGAACAGAATCGAGCGAGTACCCATCGGGGAGACCAATGTCATAGGTCCATGTATTCACCCCTGAGCCGACGATGATCGGATACCGGCGTTCTCCACTTGCCGAGAGATACTGACGGAACGTCTGGTACGGCAGGAAATCAATGCCTACTGGAATGCTGAAGGGTACTGTTTTTCCTGTCATGACGACCCCGTGCGGACTGGTCCATTCCGCCTTGAGGGAGAGCACCGTTGCTAGGCTTCTGGGATTGTCCGCATGAACAACGCCAAACCCGCCCTCGGGGCTTTGCGAGATGAGACGGGTGGCGAGGTCCTGGGGAGAACGTGCGTTGGCTACGGCGCTGCGGATGACCGTGTCGGCGCGCCCTGACGTGCCGATGACTTTTGACCCGGCGATCATACCGTCGGGACTGAGCATAAGAGAGGCCTGAACGTTGTATCGGTATCCGAGGCTTCGGATGCAGGTGTCTGCCGAACCTCACCCTTCCCATTGGCGATCACGACGAGCTTGTTCGAGAGACCGATATCAAGCGCATCAAAGCGTGCGAACGGGTTTGTCGGATTCAGGTAGACATCGTAGTCTGGCAGATAGACCATCACGTGATTGAATGCCGCGCTGGACCAGAGCGGCAAAGGCCTTGTCCTGTTGTCCCAATTTACGAGAGCGGGTTCGGCGCGGATCTCGAGAGCTGCCAGGAGCGCCTGGGTCAGCACCACATGATCCTTGCAATCGCCGTAGCCGTTACGGATCACCTCGTCGGCGCTGTGCGCCACCAACCCGGAATCGGGATCAAGCCAGACCGCAAGATAGCGGATGTGGCCTGCAACCCAACCATAAACAGCGTGAGCAGCCTGGAGTCCGGTCCGTCCCTGCGCGATCTGGTCTGCAAGCTGGCGCACGGCCGGGGTCACGGTGTCTTTCCCTGCATTCTGCTGGAAGTACAGAGCCCCGATTTGCTCATAACTGGGAAGCGTCGTCGCCACGAAGATCGGCTGCACATCAAGCGGCGAAACCATATGTGCCTCAGGTAAGGCGCCTGGGCCATCTTCCTTCAGCTCCACCGTGATCTGTCGCGTGCCATCAAGGGTCGCATCGGTGACGATGAACGCTCCTCTCTGGCGCCATTGAAGCGCAAGATCGGCTGGAGCTGAGATCGTCGCCAACAGATCCAGGCTGCCGCCGGAGGCAGCCGTGAGGACAGTATTGAACCCCATCAATTGCGGGGTGACTGATCGCTGCCTTACCTGCAGATGGATACGGCTACCCTTCTGGACTTGCGGTTAGACTATCGTTCGCGTCTCCGAGTTGACGAAGCCTGGTGCATCGCGGGAGGCAGCACTCGGCCTCGTGAAGATGTTTTCTCCGGCGACTGTGAGGCGCCTGCCATCCGGCTGATCGACCCATGCCTCGAGAATATCAAGAACTTCGGACTTTGGGTCGTAGGTGAAGGCAATCTGACTGTACTCGGCGATAGCACGATCAGTCAGGACCACGATATTCTGAGTGGTGAGTTCCTGATGCGTCAGATCTGAATTGACTTGGTAATCATAGGTCACTTCACGGTGAAACGCTTTAGCCCACGCTGAATCGCCTCCTTGGACGAGGAGAAGACCGGTGAGGATAAGGAGACGTTTGAAACTGGAAGCCATGTTCGCAGATCGTGCTCAGTCGAACTCGGTAGGGGCAGAGCCAGGAGAAGGGCTCGATCCAAGCCGCCAATGATCAGTGCGATCAGAGACCGCCTGAGATGAAGCCGCTCAGGTCTTTCGATGACTGTATCGGCCAGTTTCCTACTTCCAAAGGGTTTTGAGCGGGATGGTAAAAGACGGAGCTGAACGGATCGCAATGGCCTTATCCGACGGAGCGCTTACTCCAAGTCGAGCCGGAGCATCGGGAAGTCAAGGAGCGTGTGCGCTCAATGGTTGGGGTTCACGCCGAGCAGCGCCCGTTTGATCCTGAGCAGGAACAAGATGGCTAACATGATCCGCAGAGCGCAGATGGAACGTGCTCGAAACCCGCAGCCCTCCGCGGAGGTTCGAACCGCAGGCCGCATCGCCGCCAGCGTGGACCGCATCGCCTCTTGGGTTCGCTCTCGGGTTCGCGGCAAAGCATTTCACCTGCTCGCCACATGGGCGCGTCACAGCGTGTCTGTCCCAGTCCCGACGGCAACAACACCCATCGGGTGCACCAAAGGCCCATTCGGCCCCTTGACAGGTCCACGCTGCAAACCCGGCCGAGAACTTCCATCTGCCTTTGCAGCAGACGTTTCAGGAAGCGTCTGTCGGCTTGTCCAGCAGCACGTCGTGTCTGGACGATCTCGTCAAGCCATGTCCATCCTTGGCCAGGACAATCCACCCGCCGCTGGAACGGGCGCGGGTTCCGGAGGGCGACGGCCCGGGGCTATCAACAATGTAACGTGTGCCATGGAATGGCGACCGAACCCTGGTGAGGCCCTCATCCGCGGAAAGTGCCGGAGACGAACCAGTTGATTCTCGTTGGGCCCACATGCGGATGGACGATTCCTAGGGCGGAGACTTCATTCCGTTGGTCAAGGGGGCGCGGATGGATTATCATCGCAAAAGCACAAGGGGTCGGCCGTGTATCAATCCGGGGACCATGCCAGTGTTTTTGACATCGGGAGCGGCGCCCATGCGGCGTCGAGCAGTACTGCTGATGCCAAAGCCTCGATTGTCTTCCCGGACGGGCACGTTCTCTTCAACGCTGACTTTCGCAGATCCGGCACCGATCTTCTGCTCGTGGAGGGCGAGGCGAGCGCCACTATCGTTGATTATTTCAGGTCCGAGCGGCGGCTTGGAATCGCAACTCCGGACGGCGCGGGCCTGACCGGCGCAACCGTTGAGGCGCTGGTCGGCTCCGGCCCGGGCGTGGAATACGCCCAGGCAGGCAGTCAAGCGGTTCGCGCGGCGGCAGCCCTGGTGCCGATCGGCCGAGTCGAGAAAGTGTCCGGATCGGCGACCGTGCTGCGCAATGGCAGCTTGGTCGAACTGCGTCTCGGTGACACGGTCGCGAGAGGCGATGTCGTGCAAACCGGGGCCGACTCGTCGCTGATCATCAGGTTTCATGACGGAACGGTATTCAGTTTATCGGCCAGCGCCCGCATGGTGCTGAACGATATGGTCTACACTGCAAGCGCAGGTTCTAACTCCGCCTTGCTTACCCTCGTCCAGGGCGTCATCTCGTTCGTCGCCGGTCAACTCGCGAAAACCGGAGACCTCAAGATCGATACTCCCGTTGCCACCATGGCCATCAGGGGAACGGCCGTTCAGATGGAAATCGAGGCCTCGAGCGGCGTTACGAAGATCTCACTCCTCACCGAGCCTGATGGAACCGTGGGCTCGGTTGTTCTCCTGGACAGGAACAATCCCTCCCGGGTCCTCACCACAATCTCGGATGCCCGCACTGCAACGCTCGTTTCACCGGGGGCTGCTACAAATCTCAGCATCACGCAGGTAACCAAGACCGCTGACGATCTCCGCAATGAAAGCGACCTCGTCCGCGAGCTCTTTCAGGTCTTCACCCCCGGCCCTCAGAGAAGGGGGAGCAGCGATCCTGAGGATACCCTGATCATTCCGGCCGGGTTCATGCAGCCCATGGACACGATCGATCCGTCGCAGTTCGCGGTCACACCTTTCATCCCGGAGCGTGTCGTGTCCCGGGACTTGCTTCTCCCCTTTCTGACGTCTGCGCCTGCGCCGATCAGTGGAGAGGCCGTGGAGGACGGACCGCTCGCGCGGCTTGATGCCGTGGATGTCGTGCCGGCGCGAGCCGCTGCTATGCCCGCTCTGGTGATCGTACCGGCATCGTTCCCTCCTGGCGTGACATACGACGAAGCCTCGCGGAGCTTCTCCCTCGACCCCTCCCATCCGGCCTATCAGGACCTCGGTGAGGGAGAAAGTATGACGATCAGGGTCGATTACGCCCTGCTGGTCGATGGCAACCGCCTTCCGGCTTCGGCTTCCTGGACAGTCGACGGCCGGAACGATGCGCCCGTCGCTGCGGGCGACCGCATCAGCGCTGTCGGGGAAGCCGGGCGGACGGTTCTGAACACGCTCACAAACGATACCGACGCGGAAAACGATGCGCTGCGTATCTCCGACTGGACTGTCCCATCGGAAGGCTCCGTATTCCTCGATGCGTCCGGCGATCTAGTCTTCGATCCCGGCAATGACTTCGGGGCCCTCAGCTTCGGCGAGACCGCGACAGTCTCATTCGCCTATACGGTGTCCGATCCCAAGGGGGCGACGGATACCGCAGACGTCATCCTTCAGGTGCACGGGACCGGAACGTTCTCTTCGCCTTATCAGGCCGCCTCGGCGAGCAGCGTGCTCGACTTCAACGACCAGCCGGTCTCGCTCACCATCAATGCGCCGTCCAAGACGACGAAGGTGAGTGCGGATATCGGTCTCCTCATCGGTCTGGGTGAAGTGCCGCAGCCCCAGATGAACATCCTCTATCTCATCGACATCTCGGGCAGCACATCCGATCCCTTCGACGGACATCCGGTCGGTGATCTCAACGGCGACGGGCTTGTCGATACCGTTCTCGATGCGGAGATCGCGAGCCTGATCGCGCTGACCGGGCAGATCCGTGCGCTCGGGTTTTCTCCCGCCGACGTCTCCGTCACGGTGATCCCGTTCAATGGCAGCGCCGATCCTGCCGATGCCGCGAACCAAGCCGAACGCGCTGCGGCAGCGACGACCTTCACTCTCGGCGGAACCGACGACGGGGCAATCGCGAATTACTTGAGAACCCTCAATGCCAGTGGACAGACAAATTTCGCCGGTGCCCTGCGGGCCGCCAACGACAAACTGCAAATCCTGGATGAGGGCAGCGAGCGGAACTTCCTGTATTTCCTGTCAGACGGCAATGGGCAAGGCGCGCTCGGCGCCGAACTCGCCATGCTCAACGATGTTCACCAGGCGAGGATCACGGCCATCGGCATCGGCGAAGGAGCGAGCCTCTCCGGGTTGAACACAATCGACAATACGGGCGGAGCTTCGCGGCTGACCTTCCCGGACCAGATCGACATCTCTGTTCTCGGTTCGCCAATTCCGAGCGGAACCGTCTCCGATATCGATGTGTTCGTGAACGGGTTGGAGATCACCGGTATCGACCCGGAAGACCTTCGCATCACTTCCCAAGGGCTCGCCCTCGATGTTTCGGTGGGTGGGCTTGGGCGTCTGATCGGCAACGCGAATGACTTGTCGGCGGCAATCACCTTCGCGAGCGGTGAGGTTTTGGCGGCGCAGCTAACGATCAAAGGGGCCTTGCCCCAGTCCAGCGATCTCATCCTGTGAGGGGGGCATGCTCAGGCCATCGCGCCTATCCGTTCCCGACCCTGCCGATCCTGTTCGCGGCAGCACGATGCAACAGGAGAAGCAGGCATGTCGCAAAGGCTGCGTCGGTCCCGCCGCGAGCGACCCCTGCGACCTGACGGGACCCAAACCTTGACGGTGCTCATGCGCAGGATGCGCCGTCTCGGTATCGGGCGGTACATTGGCCTCCTGCTTCTCGCCGCCCTGCTCGCGCTGCGGGTCTGGGATCCCGATCCGGTCGAGGTCCTTCGTCATAAATCCTTCGATGTCTACCAGTTGATGCACCCACGGTCTCCGCACCGAGGCCTTGTCGCCATCGTGGACATCGACGAGCAGAGCTTGCAGGCCCTGGGACAATGGCCGTGGCCCCGCACGGTCATGGCCGAGATTGTCACGAAGATCGTCGAGCGCGGCGGCACGGTCATCGGCTTCGACGTGCTCTTTCCAGAGCCGGACCGAAGCTCACCGGAGATCGCGGCCGAAACTTTCCATGGACTGGATACCGCGACAAGGGAGAGACTGCGCCGGCTGCCCAGCAATGATGTCGTCTTCGCTGACGTCATCCGGGCTTCCAGGGTGGTTCTCGGGCAGTCGGGATATCGCGTCTCCGGAGCCGCGGCAGTTGCACGGCCGGCCGGTCAGACCGGAATTGCCACCGCCGGTCCGGACCCGCGCCCCTTCCTGGTCGACTTTCCGCACCTCCTGCGCAACCTTCCCGTTCTTGACGACGCCGCCAAGGGGCACGGAATTTTCTCGATCGCCCCGGAGGGGGACGGAACCGTCCGCCGCGTGCCGATCGTGGCTTTGGCCAATGGCACGATTATCCCCTCACTTTCCCTCGAAATGCTCAGGGTCGCTGCCGGGGAGGGCGCGATCCTCATCAGGACTGATGCCAGCGGCGTTCGCAGCGTAGGCGTGCACGGTCTCGAAGTCCCCACGGACGGCAAGGGCCGGATCTGGGTTCATTTCTCGCCGCCGGACCTGAGCAAATACGTTCCGGCCATCGATCTCCTGCGGGACAGGGTGCCCCTGGACGCCTTGGCGGGCAAGTTGGTGCTTGTCGGCACCTCCGCCGCTGGGCTGCTCGACCTCAAGGTGACGCCGGTTCACCCGGCGCTTCCCGGGGTGGAGCTGCACGCGCAGCTTCTGGAAAGCGCCCTCACGGGAGCGACCCTGAGCCGGCCGGGCTACACGGCGGTCGTTGAGATCTTGCTCGCGACACTGCTGAGCCTCACCCTCATCGCCCTGGCACCTCGGGTCAATGCAGGCACTCTTTTCGTCCTCGGCGGAGCCACTGCGGTCCTGACCCTCGGCATATCGTGGTACTGTTTCGCGGTTCTCGACCTTCTGATCGACTACACCTTCCCGCTGGGATCAAGCCTTCTGGTCTATGCGGTACTCGTTTGCACGAACTACATGACCATCTCGGCGGACCGCTATCGGATCAGATCGGCCTTCAGCCAGTACCTCTCGCCCGATCTGGTCGAGCAGCTGGCGCAGTCGCCGGAAAAGCTGACGCTCGGCGGAGAGCAGCGCGAGCTGACGGTGCTCTTCTCGGACGTTCGCGGCTTCACGGCGATCTCGGAGTCGTACAAGGACGATCCGCAGGGGCTGACGGTTCTGATCAATCGCCTTTTCACCCCGCTCACCAGGGACATCATGGAGCGCCGCGGAACGATCGACAAATACATGGGCGATGCGATCATGGCCTTTTGGAACGCCCCTCTTGATGATCCGGCCCATGAGGCGAATGCCTGCGAAGCGGCGCTCGCGATGCTGGAGAGTCTCGAGGCGCTCAACAGGCAGCGTCAGCGCGAAGCCGGCGATGATCGCACCATCGCGCCGCTCAAGATCGGGATAGGCCTGAACACCGGCCTTTGCGTCGTCGGCAATTTCGGCTCCGATCTGCACTTCAACTATTCGGTCGTTGGCGACACAGTCAATCTCGCCTCGCGGCTGGAAGGACTGTCAAAGCAGTACGGCCTCCCGGTCATTATCGGCGAGAAGACGGCGCGGGCGGTCGGCACCCGGTTCGCCGTTCTGGAGCTCGACCAGCTGCAGGTGAAGGGAAAGCGGAATCTGGAGCGGATTTTCACGATCCTGGGACGCGCTGATATCGCCGCCAGCCGCGATTTCGTGGACCTGGACGAGCGAAACAGCGCCATGCTCGCAGCCTATCGCCGCCAAGAGTGGTCCGTAGCGCTGGAGAAGATCATCCTCTGTCGGGATGCGGGCAAGAAGTTCGGGCTCGACGATTACCATGAGCTTTACATTCAGCGGATCCGGCATCTGATCGACACTACGGTCTCGTCCAGCTGAAGAAGAGAGGCTTCTACGACAGGAAAAGTAGCTCCAACTCGGCCCCGGTCCTTCACGCCCGCCAAGTCGCGCAACGAGTTTGCCAAGCCGGAAGCTACTCGCGGGTAAACTCGTAAGCCTGCCCATCGTCCATGGTCAGGCGGAACAGGCCGAGCTTGCCCTTCCTGGGTTGCGGGCTGAGCGCGAGTCTGCGGAGGCTCCCGGACAGGAAGCCATGCACAGCAGACAGCAGGAGAACCAGCACGAGCTTCGCCGTCAGCCGGGCCCTGTGGGAGGCGATGGCCCATCGAGGCCAGCGCGGCACCCAGAAGCCAGACGAGGAGCATTGCGGGTATCATGACGTGCCGGTCCTACCGGCGCACACGACACACCTTGGATCTCTACCTGTGGATTTCATGGCAGCACTGGTCTGGGTGGCTGGTGACTTGTCTGAGCTGTCTTGGGAGCAGCATACGAATTTCGATTGTTGATGCTAAAGGTGCTGTGAGTCGCTTGTTCGCCCTGATCCGGATGGATCGGGTGTTTCCGCTTTACCCTTCTTGGATGCCGCGCTTGCGCATTTAACCATCTAAATTTCAGAACGCTCTCCGTGGAACGGGAGTGCGTGAGCGAAAACTCCAGGTCTCCGTAACCGCCGTTAACGATGTGGCTCAAAATTCCGGCCTTGGCGCGCCACCAGGATCGACTTTGAGCCGATCTCCGCACAAAATCGCGACAGCCATACGCAACTCCCCACGATTGGGGTTATGGTGTGAGCCGGCCGGGTCTGCCCCCGGCCGGTTCTTTTATAACGGGCCTCTCCATTCCAAACTTGAGGCAGAACGCCATTCTGGAGGAAGCTTACCCGAAAGGGTGCTTGCCTTCGCGGCCTCAATGGGCAGCCTTGGCTGGTCAGTGAAGGAGGCGAGATGGCGAGTGACGAGGAACTCTGCCCGGGGTCCATCGAAGGCATTCACCTGCCGGTACGGGCCTGGGTGGCGCTGCAGAAAGACAACATTCGCTCGATGGACCGGCTTGCGGCGATTGCCGACCAGATCGAGCGGCTTGTTCCAGGTATTGGGCCCAAGACGGCTCGGATCATCCGAGAGGAGATCGCGCGAACGGCCCCCTTGGAGGGTGGCTCGGGCTAGGGACAGCGCCGGCATAAGTGGGATCCCGAATAATCTCGCCCGAGCAGCATCGCCTTCGAACAGAATTCCTCAACAGCCAAAGCAGCCACGGCGCAAACCCCGATTGTGTGGCGGTGCGAGCCGGCCGACCTGCATGGCGGTCCGCGTTTTCCGCTTGAGCCAGGCAATTTCAACTATGTCGAAAAGCCTCAAGCTCTGAGGGCTAGGAATGCTTCCACTTGTCAAATTTTTAAGTGTTAACACTTTTAGAATACGGCAAAAAAGACAGCTAAGGATAGCCGGTTTAGGTAGTATATTATCGACACCGCTGTCGCTTCGTCTGCCGCATTTCTGGCGCTATATGCAACATATTCTTTTTAGGGCGAACGTATACGGGCGGATAGGCAATGTTGGAACCTGAGCCACTCATTTCGGCGAAGTTTTTCTTCCATCTTGTCTCTGATGCGGAGACTATCCGTGACGAGGACGGGGTCTGCCTTTCTCTCCATGAGGGGGAGTTACTCTGTGCCGTTCGCGCCATTGCAGAACTCCGGCAGGAGGGCTTCTTTGCCGCGCGTGCGTGGCAGGATTGGCGGATGGACATTGCCGATAGCGCCGGTCGCGTCATCCTGAGCGTCCCCCTTGGCGGCTGCGATGTCAGCCATTCCCAGTTCGCACTGCATTGACGGATCCACGGGTCCTTTTCCAAGCTCGCGAGGCGTCCAAAAGGGCGAGCTCGGATGCTTTCTCCTTAATAGAGCATCGTTTTGGCGGAAAACCGGATCCACTTTTCCGCACGAGGCTCTAGATGGACGCTCAGGGTTCGGCCGCAAGGGCAGAAGAGTCGATTTTGCCTGCGGCCCCGCCGAGCTGCTTCGTACGCTTGTTATGCTACGCGTATTGCTACATGGCCTATGCCTTGGCCGGCAGCGCGCCAGTGTAGCCACAATAGGCCACTTCTTGAGACCGCCGCCGGCGTCATCGCGGAATGCCCCTTTACGAATCATCGGCGCAGAAACCGCCATTCCGGCCCGGAGCAATCCCAAGGCTGAATGGTTCGGGTGCTGAACCGGAGCACTGTTCCTCCTTATGGGCCCGTCCCTCCTCAATCGTCGCTGGCGAGGGGGGCTTTGTGCTCCGTCCGAGCAAACCTCTGGGACAGTGTACACGACTGGAGAACGCCTTATAGTCAAGCTTGGATATCTCAGAAGGAATAGGCCTTTTGGGCAGGCTATTCACACTTTTGCGATGATCACGAATCCGTGAAAGAAGGCTATAACTTAAGCAACTCGGCGGAGGGGTGTAGCTCAATCGGAAGAGCGTCGGGTTCCAAATCCGAAGGTGCAGTGTTCGAAGCCTGTCGCCCCTGCCAGTTCAGTTATGAATATGCTCTGATATTCGCAGGGTTGTCTGTGTCATAGAGCCTTGGCAGTGCCCGAAATCCGGTTGCCACGGCGGGTTTGGCATGACCGATTAGACACGGCTTATTAACCTTGGTCGTAGGAGAAAGGTGTGCGGACCGCGTCAAACCTCGTTATGCGGATCGCCCCTTGGGTCACCTCGTTCAGTCCCTGGACTGAGCGGGGTTCTCTTTGGGGTCACCAGATTGTCATGCCCCGAAAGAATATAGAGGATACTGACCAGTTTTCCCGGTTGCGCGTCGATTTGGATGTGAACGAGACCGGGAGGCGGTCGGCTTCGCGGCCGCAGAGTATTCGATGGTCGTCACACAGGAGAGCCGCAGGCCCAAGCTGGAACGCGATAGCGGCGATGCGGTCCTCGGGCGGGGGTGTTGGGCAGGCCACGTCGGCTCACCCGAACTGAACAGCCGACAGCGGGCGAGAGGAAGCGCAGCCTTATTCTGGCTCGGCACTTCCGGGCATTGGCCGGAAGAGGGCTTGATCGGTGTGATGCTTCTGTTGCCTGAGCCACTGGATAGAAACAAGGCGCATGCTAGGCGTAGAGCTTTCCACCTGATGCGACTTTGATTCGGTCTGGTCGCCTTTTGGGCACCAAAGAGCAAAATCTGTCGCCTCTAGGGCTTAAACACCTTTCCCAGCAGGGTGAGGAGCCGGGCGGCATATTCGCGTTGTGGATCTAGATCAGGATCGTAGATCGTCACCGTCGTGCCGGCGCGACGTTCCTGCTGCACGAGGGCGCGCAGGCGAAGAGCCAAATCGTCCTCGTCGATGCCGGGATTTCCCGAACTGTCGACCGCCGGTATCACGGTCTGATCGAGCACGTCGACATCAAGGTGGATCCAGAACAGCTAATCCGGCTACTTTTTGAGGGCCTCAAGCGTCCTTGCAATCACCTCGGCTGGGCCAAGATCGCGTACCGTGAACACGCCGAGACGGGTAATGGCCGTGCCGTTGATGTCCGGCCAGGCAAAATCGGCATCGCGGCCTTCGCATTCGCCAATCTGCACGACCTGCTCATCAGGAGTCAACGAAGCATCCGCCATGGGCCAAGCCGTCAGGAGTGGCCCTCCTCGTCCGGTTGCCAGCGCGAGGCCCATCTCGGCGACGGCGCCCGGCCCTTCAGCCGCATCGTAGTTGCCGGGGGCGAAAGTCGCTGTGGCCATCGATTTGCACTAAGGAAAGCGGAGCTTGTCGGCGGCATTCTGCCAAGGCTCCGGGCAGGCTTGAGCAGTCACCTCCGATCACGATCGGAAAGGAGGCCGGAGCGTTGGCCATGGTCGCAACGGCATCGGCCAGCTTCAGGTTGAACTGCCCGCCTTCGGCTCCGTTGAAAAGGCCGTGACCCAGCATCCGGGGCAGGCCTGTAGAGTGGACGCTCAAGGTCGATGATCTGTGCCGGCGACAGCACGTGGGCGAGGCCTGCCTGCGTCAGAACCTCGGGAGCCCGCCAGGTTCCCGGCTCACGGCCAGGGGCGCGCAGGCCCAGATTCGACAGCGCCCGGATGAGGACTGTGTTGCGAGACATGGCGTCTCCCAAGAGCAACGTTCAGCGCAGCGCTATGCGTAGTACCGCATTTGCGGAAATACAGCCGCCCCAGAGATCCACTTCTCCCGCTTCCAACGCCGGGATGACATGGGCCTGGGGGAGGGCGTTCATTGGAAGCATGCACACCCCCCATTCACGCCACGCCCATCCCCCGCTAAGAGTTCGCCATCTCTCCTCGCATGTGGATTCCGCCCATGGCCGATAGCGCCGCCGACCGTTTTCTCCGTTACGTAGTCATCGACACCCAGTCCGACGCCAAGTCCCTGACCCAGCCTTCCACCGAGAAGCAGAAGAATCTCGGGCGGCTGCTGGTCGAGGAGCTTCATGGAATCGGCGTCTCCGACGCGCAGCTCGACGAGCATGGATACGTTTATGCGACCATTCCGTCGAACAGCGACAAGACCAGCGTGCCGGTCATCTGCTTCTGCGCACATATTGATACGGCGCCGGACTTTTCCGGTACCGGCGTCAACCCGCAGGTCGTGCGCAACTACCAGGGTGGCGACATCCGGCTGCCGGGGGATCCGGCCCAAGTCATCCGGGTCGCGGAGCATCCGGTGCTTGAGAGCTTGATCGGCGAGGACATCATCACCTCGGACGGCACGACGCTGCTCGGCGCCGACGACAAGGCCGGCATCGCCGAGATTATGGCGGCGGCCGAGTTCCTGATCCGGAACCCGGGCATCCGACATGGTACGATCCGCATCCTTTTCACTACCGACGAGGAGATCGGCCGCGGGGTCGACAGGGTGGACCTGAAAAAGCTCGGGGCCGATTTCGCCTACACGATGGACGGGGAAACGGCGGGCACCGTCGAGGACGAGACCTTTTCCGCTGACGCGGTGGAGATCGTCATCAAGGGTGTGGCGATCCATCCGGGCTTTGCCTACGGTAAAATGGAGAACGCCATCCGGATCGCCGGGGACATCGTCGCGCGTCTGCCGAGGGACCTGGCGCCCGAGACCACGACGGAGCGCGAAGGCTTCATCCATCCGACCGGCCTTTCCGGCGTGATGGAGAAGGCCCATCTAAGCCTTATCATCCGTGACTTCACGGACGAGGGCCTGAAATCCAAAGAGATGCTGCTGGAGCAGATTGTCGCGCAGGTGCTGGAGGCCTATCCCGGCTCCAGCTACACATTCACGGTCAAGGAGCAGTACCGCAACATGAAGATGGTGCTCGACCGGCATCCGGAGGTCGTGGAGAACGCCGTGGAGGCGATCCGCCGGGCTGGGATGAACCCGGTGCGCGGCAGCATCCGCGGCGGCACGGATGGCTCGCGCCTCTCCTTCATGGGGCTGCCCTGCGCCAATATCTTCGCCGGCGGCCACGCTTTCCATTCCCCGCTGGAATTCGTCAGCACCCAGGACATGGACAGGGCCGTGAGGACGATCATCGAACTCGCCCGGATCTGGGAGGAACGCGCATAAGAGGTCTTGCGGTCGGGGACGGGCAGGAGAGTTCGTCCGGGCGGCGAGCCCTTCACCACTCCCGTGGAGAGTAAGGGCTGCCGGTCCCGGGCGAGGGGCTGCGATCCGTCCGGATGGCGGCCTATGGCGTACCATCCTTTTCCTCCCCTTTGCGAGGAGGGCCAGGGTGGGGGCGCAGGAGCCGTGTTCCACCCGTTCTCCAGGAAGCGGGGACGCCGCTGCAGCCGGTCCCGAATGCCACTTACCCAATCACACCACCCCGACCTCCACCTCCTCCCTGCCGCAAGCCGGGTGTTCCCGACTTTCGCTCCGGGATGCGGATCTCGGGCTGGTCCGAGATCCGTGGGCGAGATCGATGGGGAGGAGAGCAGGGGCGGCGCCATTGGTGCTGGGCAATTGCCAGGCCTTTGTCCTGCACTCTCACCTCATCCCGAGGAGCCGCGACAGCGACGTCTCGAAGGAGGTTCCAGTCCGCTCCGGAGCCGCCCTCCTGTTTTGAGACGCTCCTCAGCATGAGGGGTCGCGGGGCCGACCCCTGCGCCCTCATCCTCCTGCTTTGTTCCTGGCAGGCGAGGCATGATAAGATATACTGTTCATGTCCGGTCCACCGAGGGGCGCGCTCGCGAGGCGTCGTGATTGTGGGAGCGGACACGGTCCTGCGCCGGAGGGGAACGCACCCTCCTGCGGCGTTCGCCTGAGGCCGTTCACGGACCAGCGCCGCCTGTTCGCCTGAAAAGAACCGTGCGCGAGGGGCCATCCGGCTCTTCCCCATCTCCACCCCTTACCTGAATAAGACCTGCTCTAAGCCGGAATCGCGCACGTGACACCCGGGCGCTTTGGCTCTAAGACGCGCTGGAACTTCTGTTAGCGCCATGTCTCACAACACCTTCGGTCACCTTTTTCGCGTCACCACCTTCGGCGAGAGCCACGGACCGGCCCTCGGCTGCGTCATCGACGGCTGCCCGCCGCGCATCCCGCTCGAGGCGGCCGACATCCAGGCGGAGCTCGACCGTCGCCGTCCGGGCCAGTCGCGATTCACCACTCAGCGCCGCGAGCCTGACGAGGTGAAGATCCTCTCCGGCGTGTTCACCGACGAGCGCACCGGCCAGCAGGTCACAACGGGCACTCCCATCGCGCTGATGATCGCGAACATAGACCAGCGCTCGAAGGATTACTCCGACATCAAGGAATCCTATCGACCGGGCCATGCCGACTACACCTACGACGTGAAATATGGCGTCCGTGACTATCGCGGCGGCGGTCGCTCCTCCGCCCGCGAGACGGCGGCCCGTGTGGCGGCCGGCGCGGTGGCGCGCAAGGTGCTGGGTGGCATAACCATCCGCGGTGCCCTCGTGCAGATGGGGCCCCATGCCATCGACCGCAGCCGCTGGAACTGGGACGAGATCGCGCGCAATCCGTTCTTCTGCCCCGACGCCGAGGCGGCCGCCTTCTACGAGGATTATCTCGATGCGCTGCGCAAGGAAGGGTCCTCCATCGGGGCGGTCCTGGAGATCGTGGCCGAGGGCGTGCCGCCGGGGCTTGGCGCTCCCATCTACGGCAAGCTCGATTCCGATCTGGCCGCAGCACTGATGTCGATCAACGCCGTGAAGGGCGTTGAGATCGGCGACGGATTCGCAGCCGCGAGTCTGCGCGGCGAGGAGAACGCGGACGAGATGCGGCCCGGCAATGCGGGCGCTCCCACGTTCTTGTCGAACCATGCCGGCGGCGTGCTCGGCGGCATCTCCACCGGGCAGCCGGTGGTGTGCCGCTTCGCCGTGAAGCCGACCTCCTCGATCCTGACGCCGCGCGCCAGCGTGACCCGCTCCGGTGCGGAGGCCGAGGTCATGACGAAGGGGCGGCACGATCCCTGCGTCGGCATCCGCGCCGTGCCGGTGGGCGAAGCGATGGTGGCTTGCGTACTGGCAGACCACGTCTTGCGCCATCGCGGCCAAGTGGGGGCTGCCCTCGACTGGCCGTTCAAATAAGCATTCCGGGAAAACGAGTTTAAGGACGACACCAGATGACGATCCACAGCGTCACCGAAGCCATCGAGGCCTTTGCGCAGGGCGAAATCGTCATCGTTACGGACGACGACGACCGCGAGAACGAGGGTGACCTCATCGTCGCCGCCTCCCTCTGCACGCCGGAGAAGATGGCCTTCATCATCCGCAATACCTGCGGCATCGTCTGCGCGCCGCTGACCGCATCCGAGGCGCGGCGCTTGCGTCTCGATCCGATGGTGGCCTCGAACGACGCGCCGCTGGGCACCGCCTTCACGGTGACGGTGGACGTCAAGCACGGGCTCACGACGGGCATCTCCGCCGAGCAGCGGTCGAACACGGTGCGGGCGCTCGCCAACAACAACATGGGTGCGGCGGATTTCGTGCGCCCTGGCCACGTCTTTCCGCTGATCGCCAAGGACGGCGGCGTTCTGATGCGCTCCGGCCACACGGAAGCGGCGGTCGACCTGTGCAAGCTCGCCGGCTTGCCGCCAGTGGGCGTGATCTGCGAACTCGCCAACGATGACGGCACCGTGATGAAGGGTGAGCAGATCGACGCCTTCGCGGAGACGCACCAGCTGAAGCGCATATCCGTCGCCGATCTCATCGCCTACCGACAGGCGCGCGAAAAACTCGTCGAGCGAATCGCCACGTTCCCGGTGGACACCGAATGGGGCCAGTTCACGGGTTATGCCTATTCGACCCCGTTTGAGAGCGTGCAGCACATGGCGCTCGTCTACGGCCGTATCGGCGACGGCACGAATGTTCCCGTGCGCTTGCACCGCGCCAATGCCCTCACAGACGTGTTCGAGGGAGGAAGAACGGTGAAGGCGGCCCTCCAGCGTTTCGCAAAGGAGGGTAGGGGCGTCCTCGTCTATCTGCGCGACGGCACGGCGGGCGTGCCCATGACCAACTTCTCCGAGAGCGAGACCACGGTCTCGGAGGCCATGCGCACGACCCAGTGGCGCGAGATCGGCCTGGGCGCTCAGATCCTGCGGGACCTCGGCGTCGTCTCCATCCGCAATCTTGCCACGTCCACCCGTTCTTACGTGGGATTAAGCGGCTTTGGCATCGAGCTCCTGGGCAATGAGCCTATCGAGAGCTGAGTCGCGCGCCACCCGACCGTCCAACTATGCTCGAAGCCCTTGCCGGGCTTCGTCTCAATCAGCTTCCGTGCGTTGATCCCAGTCCCGAAGGAGACGGGCCCCGGCGTATGGAACGGACGCGGCCCGGTTCTCAAGGGCCAGCCTGCCGTGATCGTGGGAGGACGCCTTTGGCAGCCAGGGTTCATGGCGCGGGCTGGTTGGTGGACATCGAGGCTTTCGCCATATCCGGCCTCGATCAGATTGTGGCCGCTCTGGCCCTGATGCCCCGTTCCTGTGCGACGATGCGGCCATCGCGGCAACCCGCACGGAGGCGGGGGATGCCCTGCGCCCCAGCAACCACCATCGGACTGATTTCCCAGGTGTCTTCGCCGCAGCCCCTTTGTTCGCCGGGGCTGGGGTGATGCGAATGCATCTCGCCCTGTTACTGCCTCGCTCGATCTTCACGCGAGGAATGCTCAGCCTGTCCTTCGCCACCGCCGTCCGTGAGAGCGACTTCAAGGGATCGGGCGCGCCTCCCGGGCCCAGATTACCACTCAGCCGGGTCTGGTCCGAACTCGCTCGACGCCCTGTGCTTCGCTGTCGCAGACATCCTCAGCCATCTCAGCGCCGTGCTGCAATTCGGCTGGCGCCGCAGATGCCGTTTCCAGCCCGTGTGGCAGGACCGGTCCGTCCCGGCTCTCATGCGAACGGCGGAAATACTGGAAAAGCCTCCTCTACAACCCGCCGGACTTCTCCTTCTCGCGCGCCCTCGTGATGGCGCACCTCCCCGTCATGCCGTAGTGGCCGATGCGCCCGGCGAACTTCTGAGCTGCCTGTCGAGCCTTAGCCGGGGAAGCTTCGTCCGGACGCTCATGTCCTGACATCACGTCCCATGAGGGCATCGACGTGGGCGGCCGCCGATTTCGAAAGGCCCTCCAGATCGTAGCCACCTTCGAGGAGCGAGACGATCCGCCGACCACAATGGTGCTCAGCGAGGTCCATGAGCCTCATGGTAGCCCATGCGAAATCGCTCTCTGTGAGGTTCAGGCTGGCGAGCGGATCGCGCCAATGAGCGTCAAAGCCGGCCGAGATCACAATGAGATCCGGTTTGAAGCCATCGATGCGCGGCAGGACTACGGATTCCATCGCCTCCCGGAACGCCTCGGTCCCGTCGCCCGCCCTCAGGGGCGCATTGACGATGGTGCCGAATTCGCCCTTCTCGGAAACGGCGCCGGTCCCGGGGTAGAGCGGCGCCTCGTGAGTCGAGCAGTACATCACGCTCGCGTCGCTCCAGAAGATGTCCTGAGTGCCGTTGCCGTGATGGACGTCCCAATCGAGAATCGCGACCCGCTCCGCGCCATGCCGTGTCTGGGCATGGCGGGCGGCAATCGCGGCATTGTTGAAGAAGCAGAAGCCCATGGCTCTCGTGCGCTCGGCATGGTGCCCCGGCGGACGCATGGCCACGAAGGCATTGGTGACCTGGCCCGTCATGACCTCGTCGACAGCCATCACGCCGCCGCCGGCGCCGCGCAGAGCCGCCTCATAGGTGCCGGGAGACATGACCGTGTCGTCGTCCACCCGCACGAGGCCCTCCCGCGGGCTGATGTCCCTGAGGGAGACCACGTATGGCTCCGGATGGGCAAGGGTGAGGCTCTCCATCTCCGCCATAGGAGCCGTCTCGCGGATGAGCGCGGAAAAGCGCTCCTTCTCCAACATGCGCTCGATGGCGCGGATGCGGTCCGGTCTTTCCGGGTGGCCTGCCGGGGTCTGATGCAGGAGGGCGGCCTGATGGCAGATGTAGAGCGTGGTCATGAAGGTTCTTGGGGAGCTTCCGAGCCTGGTGTCGGGTGCCAATGTCGCAGCGTCTCAGGCGGCTGTCCATGTTGTTGCGGTGCAACACTCTCTGCCGGAGTGGCATGCCAAGATGTCCGCCCGCAATGATTCTCTTCCTCAGAAGCCGAATCGAAACTAGGTAGCGATACCCATCGGACACAGCATGACGCTGTGCAACAGAGCTTCTCCCACATGCGCCTTTTCAGCCTGACTGTCCTCCTGGCCATGATGACCTCCCTGGCTGGGTGCAACTTCAAGGGTGTTCCCGATCCGCAGGTTTCCGAGAGGGATGCCGAGTGGATGGCACAGGTGCCGAAGGCGCAGGAGGATCTCCGCTACGGGCGCTACCTGATCGACGACCCGACCGGCGAGGCTCCCGGCACCATCGTCGTCGATACCAAGGAGCGCTTCCTCTACTACGTGATGGATGGCCGGAAGGCCATTCGTTACGGGGTGACAGTGGGCGACGAGGCCTATGGCTGGACGGGCACGGCCAGGGTCGCGCGCAAGGCTGAATGGCCGAACTGGACACCGCCGGCCGAGATGAAGGCGCGGTGGCCACATGTGCAATACACGAGGGGTGGACCCGAGAACCCCTTGGGTGCCCGGGCGCTTTACCTCTATGACGGCAACAGGGACACGCTCTACCGCATCCATGGCACCAATGAGCCCGAGAAGATCGGTCTCGCAGTCTCGTCGGGCTGCATCCGGATGCGCAACATCGACGTGATCGACCTCTACAACCGGACCGCCCTAGAGGCGAGGGTCATCGTCCGCTAGTCCCGTCTCAGCTCCAGCCGAGGGCGGATTCCTTGCGCAGGATCGCCGGAAGTGCATGGCTCTTGGGATGGCGCGGTTGCTGCCGGACGGCATGCACCGCGGCGGCAAGGGCGGGCAGGGCGACAGGCTTGAAGGCCGGAATCTGTTGAAGGCGGGCTGCCACAGGCTGAGGCTGTGCCGCCCGATCCGAGGAGTCTTGGGTCATGTTTCTTCCCTGGGTCTTAAGCGCCATGGGTTATGGCTCCCGCTATCATCCCGACGGTCGTGACCGCTTCTGGGCGGACCCATGATCATTTGCTGGCTTTGCTGCAAATGATCCAGGCAAGCTTAACCGCTGCTTAAAAGCGTTATAGCATTCAAAGGATCTTGGGCGCCTTGGCCCGTTCGCGGCGGGCGAATGCCTCGCCGTCCCTAAGTCCCATCTCGTATGCTTTCCGGATACCTGCCGCATTGGTGATGTCGAACTGGCCGATGGGCACGGGCTCGGTGGGCTGAATGTAGGTGCGGCCCGGAATGTGCGGGAAGGCACGGTAGAGGCGGGAAAGAACGACAAGGGTCTTGCCCCCTTGCCCCTCCACCGCCCTCAAGGGCTCCGCAGGCACGTTGTCGACGAGTCCTCCGTCGAGAGCGGCCATGCCGCCGACCCGGCCCACGGGCATGAAGGGCGGGACGCTGGCGCTGGCCATGAGAGCGGCTGACAAGTCCTCCGGCGAGGAGAGGTCCTGCACACGGATGAATTCCGGGCGAAATCCGATCACGCGCCCGCCCCGGGGATGAACCGGCGAGCGCCATTTCTTCTCAATCTGATAGGTCGCGAGGCCGAGCGGAATCGCCAAGGCCAGTGGCAGGCGGTTCGGCTTGCGGGCGAGCCCGATCAGCACGTCGGGACCCCGCTTCAGGCGCTGGAGCGCCTCCTCGTCGATGACGGCTTCGATGAGGGAGCGATACATTCGGGAGACGGGCCAGGGCGATCCCTCGCTTCGCCAGGCGCGCCACTCGAAGTTGCGCCGACCGGTGCTGCAGCCCTCCGCCACCATCTCGTTCACCCGCCGTCCCAGGCCGAGAAGGCTGTAGCAGGCCGACCAGGCGCCGGCGCTCACCCCCACGACGGTGCGGGGCTCAAGGTCGAGGAGCGGCGCCGCGGCTTCCCAGAAGCCGCCCTGCCAATAGCAGCGGTTTCCTCCGCCCGCGAAGGCGACGGCATCAAACATCCTGCCTTATCCCTCGAGTTTGGCGAGGGTCTCGTCCTCGGCATTCCTGGCCAGGTCGCGCCAAGCCAAGATAATGCGCTCGAGATCCGCCAAATCCTGCGGCGGAAGCGCTCCGAGCGTTCCGTGAACGTAGGATTGTTGGGTGGCGATGCCCCGCTCGGCGAGGTCACGGCCCTTCGGTGTGAGGTAAAGGGCATTGGACCGGCGGTCGCCCGGAATGGCCCGGCGCTCCACGAGGCCGGCCTCCACCATACGGTCGAGGAGGCCGGACACGTTGCCCTTGGTTACGTAGAGACGCTCCGCTAGCTCCTGCTGGCTCATCCCCTCCCGCTCAGTGAGCGTCGAAAGCAGGTCGAACTGCGGAACGGAGAGCCCGAGGGCCTTCAGTTCGGCGGCGACCGTGTTCAGGGCCCGGCGGTGGAGGCGGATGATGCGGAACCAGACTCGGAGCGGATCCGCTGTCCCGCTCGCAGCAGGAGTGGAAGAGGGTGACGGCAACAACGACAAAGCTCCTTGAAGAACGGGGTAGTTTACATCGGAACGTTCCTGATCGTCATCCGTCCTTTTGGAGCGGCGTGGAGCGACTGCAGATGGCAGGAACGATTCTCGGCCTCGGCGCCAAAGAGTGCTTCGTCGTTTCAATTCATGCCAAGCATGCCTGTGACGCTGGTCTCCGGCGACGATGTTCTGCGCCGGTCCTGCCGGGGCGACGGCGCTGGAAACGCTGCCGGGCTGAAATCGGCGGCAGGCTCGGTGCTCCCGTTCGACATCGCCGTTCTGGACTGGAAGGTTCCGAACGCCTTCGCCGGGCGATGTCGGCTCCTGGCCACCCTCACAGGGCCGTGGGCTGCCTCTGAGGCCCATCGGTGGGAACGAAAGCGAAGCTCCGGCTTTTCTGCCCACGTACCCGGTTGCCATCAACGTCTCAATTTCCTCGAGCAGCAGGTGCCGGTCCACATCGGCGAGCCGTTTCTTGCAGATGAGGAGTGGCGCGCGCTCAAAGAGATTTGTAAGACGTCCTGATGCGCCATCTCATTCTCGAGGAACCCTTCTCCCGGCCTGCTAAGTGGTCGCCCATGCTCGCATGGTTCGCCCTTGCGGTGACCATCATGGCGGTTCTGCTGATCCGCTTCAGCCGGATCGACCATCAATCCGGGTTCATCGCGCTGGCAACGGGCCTCGCCATCGCCCTCGTTGCGGTGGGCATGTCTCTCATCGCCTTCGTCCGCATCTGGCAGGAGGGCCGTCGCGGACTGGGGAGCGCCATCAAGGGGCTGGTGATCGCCGTCCTGGTGCTGGCCTATCCCGCATGGCTGGGCTTTAAGGCGGTCACCCTGCCGCCGATCAACGACATTGCCACCGACACGGATGACCCACCCAGCTTCTCGCGCTCGCGTGTGGCACTCGATGCCCGCGGCGGCCGGGTGCCCCCGGATGTTCCGCCCGAGGTCCGCGAGGCGCAGCGCGACGCCTATGTGCAGATCGCTCCTCTGACCCTGGACCTCCCGCCGGACGAGGCCTTCGAGCTCGTGCAGAAGGCCGCCGAAAACCTCGGCTGGCGGATTATTGAGACGGTGCCGCCCGGCGGCCGCACGGGAGCGGGCCGGTTGGAGGCGATCGACAGGACTCTCATCCTGAGATTGCCGGACGACATCACGGTCCGGATCCGGCCCCGGGCCGATGGCACCCGCATCGACATTCGTTCGGTCTCCCGCTTGGGTACGCATGATCTCGGCACCAACGCCCAGCGCATCCGCGCCTTCCTTGAGGAGGCCTCCAATCTGGCGCTGGCGGTGAACTGACGAACCTCATGCCAGCCGGTATTCGCCGTCGAGGCAGGGAGTTCCGTCCGTCCTGACCAGTCCCCTGGCGACGAGATCCTCAAGATGTGCGAAGACCGAGAGACCCGCGGCCCCGACGAGCGCTGGCTTCAGGCCCTGGTAGATCGCCGCCACGATGGCCGGGATGGTGCGGTCTCCGGCGGCGAGCCGGTTGAGGATCGACACCTCCCGCTGGCGCCGGTGATGGATGAGTGCCCGCACGAAACGCCCCGGATCCCGCACCGGCCCACCATGACCGGGCCAGTAGACGCTTTCCTCGCGCCCCTTGAGTTTGTCCAGGGACGCCATGAACTCCCCCATCGATCCGTCGGGCGGGGCCACCACGGTGGTCGACCAGGCCATGACGTGGTCGCCCGAGAAGAGCGCCTTCTCCTCCGGGAGGGTGAAGGCCAAGTGGTTTGCCATGTGGCCCGGCGTCGCCAGGGCCGTCAGGCTCCAGCCCGGTCCTTCGATCCGGTCGCCCTCGGTGAGCTCCCGGTCGGGAGCGTAGTCCCGGTCCGAGCTCGTTTCCAGCAGGTTGACCTCGCCCTCGAACAGCGGGCGGGCGCTGCGGTGCTGCGAGCAGCCGACGAGCTGCGCGCCGGTGGCCTCCTTGACGGCGCGTGCGGCGGGCGAGTGGTCCCTGTGGGTGTGGGTGACGAGGATATGCGTTATGGTCTCATTCCGCACCGCATGGAGCAGGGCGTCGATGTGCTCCGGCAGGTCGGGGCCTGGATCGACGATCGCGACTCGGCCCGTGCCCACGATGTAGCTGCAGGTGCCGGTGAAGGTGATCGGCCCCGGGTTGTTGGCGACGATCCGCCGGACCAGGGGGCTGACGCGCACGCATTCACCAGCTTTCGCGGGAGGATGGGTGTCGAAGGTGAGATTGTCGGCCATGAGGATGGGTCCTGGGAAATAATCTGGGCATCGGTGGGGAGCGCTTCCGCTGCGGCTTGAGGCGCCCGTTCAAGCCTCCTATAAGGCCTCATCAGCCGCCTGCGAATGGCGGAACGAGATCTGGAGCTTTTGCTGATGTCCACCGGCACCAATGCCCTTGCCACACCGTCCACCCTCGTCGGCCTTCTCTGGCCGTCGCGCGACGACGCCCGATTCGCCGCTCTCCGCGCCATCGTCCTGATGGTCGTCGGCTCGGCCCTCCTCACCCTGTCCGCCAAGGTCCAGGTGCCGCTGCCCTACGTTCCGATGACCCTGCAGACCCTGGTGGTTCTGCTCATCGGCGCATCCTATGGCTGGCGTCTCGGCGGCGCGACCGTCGCTCTCTACCTGATGCAGGGCGCCATGGGCATGCCCGTCTTCGCAGGCCCGACCGCCGGATTCGGCTATCTCATGGGCCCCACAGGAGGCTTCCTCTTCGGCTTCGTGGCTGCGGCGGTGGTCATGGGCTTCATGGCCGAGCGCGGCTGGGATCGCTCGCTCCTGCGCGTCATCGTCATGATGAGCATCGGCCACGCGCTGATCTTCGTATTCGGCCTGGCCCAGCTTTCGCTGGTCATGCCTTTCGCCAAGGCCTGGACAGTGGGTGCGGCACCTTTCGTGGCCGCCACCGTCGTGAAGACCGCGCTCGCCGTGGCACTGATGCAGGCAGCCTGGAGCGTGACCCGCCGCGGCGAAGCCCGCTAAGAACCGTTCAGTTTCGATGCCGAAGAAGCCGCCCCATGGGCGGCTTCTTCATTTTCGGAGGGCCGCATCAGCCTGCCGAATGGACGAGCCGGAGCACCGGCTTGGCATGACCCTGGCGGAACGTCAGGTTGATCCATTCCCCGTCGCCGTTGCCTTCGACCACATGGTAGCCGAGCTGCTTGGCGATGGCGCGCGCCTGATCCAGGTTGGCGCGCGAGATCCAGCGGGTGAATTCGAGGCTGCCCTGGTCCATCAGAACCGCGAGCATGCCGATCTCCACACCCTGGTCAAATTCCTCGCTGCGACCGGGAAAACGCAGCCGCAGGCCTTCGTCGAGATGAATGTGGCGCATGATGATTAGCCCCCAAGTGGCAACCGCCGTTGTTTGGCGTCCTTGCGTGGGAGAATAGACCATCCGCGCACGGCAAAGAAGGTGGCGCTTAGGCGCATGCGCTTTTCCGTCAACCCCTGCCTCCTTCCGCCTCGGCCCGTCGAGGAACCCCCGATGGGGTCACTCATTAGCTCAATGAAGCCGTTGGAAGAGAGGGGGAGTTGATGCGTCGCGTGATTGCCGCCGGGGCGGCCACCATGCCGAGCACCTGCGCCGTCGCGCAGACCTCCGGTTCCGGCGCCAGTCGGGTGCCGCCGGTGGTCAGCCCGCAAGGCATCGGTGCAATCCAGTCCGGCGCCAACAGCTTCACGGAACGGCAGGCCCGCTCCCGCACCGAGGCGCAGGGCTTCGCCCATGTCGCGGACCTGCGCAGGGACGATCAGGGCATCTGGCGCGGACGCGCCACGCGGAACGGTCGAAGCGTGGGCGCCATGCTCGATTTTTGCGGCAGCGTGGCTTCGCAGTAGCGCAGGCAACAGCTTTCACGAGAGACATCAATCATGGCCATTCGAACCATCAATGCCTTCTTCGACAACTACGACGATGCCGCCAGGGCCGTGCGCCGGCTGGAGATGGCAGGCATCCCCAACCTCGACATGAGCCTCGTCGCCAGCAACCTGGACGGGACCCACACGCGCCATGGGTCACGCTCCGACATGCGGGACGACGCTGGCGAGGGAGCCGGCACCGGGGCGACGGTGGGCACGCTGGCGGGCGGCGGCGCCGGGCTCCTGGCAGGCTTGGGCATGCTGGCTGTGCCGGGACTGGGCCCCGTGGTTGCAGCCGGGTGGCTGGTCTCGACCCTGGTCGGAGCCGGGGCGGGAGCGGCCGTCGGCGGCCTGGTCGGAGCTCTCGTCGACGCGGGCGTGAGCGAGGAGGAGGCCCACCGCTATACGGAAGGCGTCCGGCGGGGCGGTGTGCTGGTGACGGTGCGCGTCGAGGAGCCGGAGGTCGGCCGGGTCGTCGATATCCTGGACGACGAGGGCTCGGTCGATGTCGGCGAGCGCGAGCGGACGTGGCGCCGGGACGAGGACGAGAGGCCAGCGCCGCCCATCGGCGCAGCCGCCTCGACCACCACCGGCCTAACGACGGACCTGATGCCGAATCCGCTGGATGACGACCGGGACAGCACCGACGTGGAAGTGGAAGACGAGCGCCTGCGTCGGATCACGGACGGCGACCGGCTCTGACGGCAGCCGGTCGCCTGGGCTCGCCTAGGCCGGCCGGCGGCCGGTGCGGAGATTGTCGACTGCCCAGGCGCCACCGCCGGCGGCGGCCATGAACAGGAACACGAAGCAGTAGAGAATGGCCGCATCGCCGCCATTCAGAACCGGATAAATGCTGCGCGGCGCATGGGCCATCCAGTAGGCCACGGCCATCATGCCCGACAGGACGAAGGCGACTGGGCGGGTGAACAGGCCGATGAGCAGAAACGCGCCGCCCACCACTTCGAGCACGCCCGCGAAACCCATCAGGCTGAATAGGGCCGGTGTCGGATTGGACGAGGCAGGGAAACCGAACAGCTTCTGTGTGCCGTGTTCCATAAAGATCAAGGCGGCAACGATGCGCAAAATGCCGAGGAGGCGAGGGGCCCAGACCTGTTCGAGGTGAGCGGTGTTCATGAGTGTCTTCTCCGTAGAAGGGGGTGCGGGGGCTTGTTCTTCCATCCGCACCGGCACCGAACCGGTTAACGGCCCAGCTTCCACCTTTCCACCCCGCGAAGGCTCTCGTCCGGTCACGACTTGCTTACCAGGGTCGGGCGGAGAGTGGATCCTCGTTGAAACCAGGGCATTCTCGTTCAAAAGCATACCAGGGCCATTATGACGGTTTTTGGATCCGAATGCCGGACATTGCATGATCCTCGGCCTTTCTCTGCGGATGAGGTTGAGGTGAGATGGTGGCCCTTTCGATCATGCGTCGCGTTTCAGATCGAGCTGCGAGGCCTTATGATGCAACGGGGTCGGACGAAACAGGAAGGGTGATCCGTGACCTTTGAAAGCTTCCGGGACCTGTTGTGGACCCTCTCTCTCCTCCTGGGCTGGCTGTCGGTCGCTGTCCTCGGCGGCGCGTGGTTCGCCAAGGAGAGGTTCAGGGCGCTGTTGAAGGCTCCCTTGACGGATGAAGTCGAGCGCCTGACACATCTGTGGGAGCACCGGGTCGGCTTTCTGATGAAGGCCGGGCTGTCGACGGCCGCCCTGTCGATCCTCTGCCTTGCAGCGTGGCTCTTCATCGAGACCCTGCCGTGAGCGCGCCTTCGCGCCGCTGCGAGGGCTGAGGCGGCAGAATCACGATCACAGCACGTCCACGATGATGCGCTGAGAGATCGGCGTTGCATGGGAGGGAGTGCTGACGACGAAGCCCCTGCACTTCGTGGTGACAGGGTAGATTGGCGTGCGGTGCCGGTCGACCCCGACCATGTAGTTGACCGTGTAATACGTATGGCCGCCGACCAGGGTCGTTGCCTTCGTTTCGAAGACGTAGCCCACTTCGGTCGGGCTGATCCGGTAAACCGTCTGCGGCGGTCCTAAAGCCTCGATCCGCTCTGAAATCGGGCGGCCAATGTAGTCGGAGCATGAGACGGCCAGTGTTTCATGAATGGTCGGCGTGCACCCCGCCGCGGTCAGCGCGGCCCCGATGACGATTGCACTTTTCTTCATGACAGCCCTCTCCCCAATTCGGGGTAACATAGAGCCGATCGATTAAAGGTTAATTAGGCCTCGTGAGTTCGGGGTCGGAGGCCTCAAAATCGAATCTGATCAGGTGGCCGATCACCGGTGAGCGAACCATCCCGGCACAATCGACCATGCATCGGCACAAGGGCTATCGCCGCCGGGCTGGATCGTTCGCTCACGCGCCTCCGTTGCATAGGCCGCGCCTGGACTTGGCCGAAGGTCGCCACGGGCCGAACTGAAGCATCGCAAGCAGATGATGTGGAAACAATCAAGGATTGCGCCGGCCCTTCACTTGCCGTGCTTCCCAGCCATGGGCCTCACCCGGCCGTTCAGGGGTGTTCCGCTAACCGCACTTCTGGCCAGCGAGATCACGTCCGTTGCTGACCTCGACCCATGGGAAGCCGCGCGAATGGTCTGGACACCAGATCCGGGCGCGGCTTCCTTCCTTTAAGCGGGGAAGGTCTCTCAGGCAGGAATACGGCTAGTTCCGCTTTGCGGATCGGGCCGGGGGGAATGCGAGATGCTCCTTCAAGATCCGAACGATCTCGGCGATTTCCTCCCTGGGAATGGCGAAGCCAACAGGACCGAAGGCCGGATGATCGAAGGCAAGGAGCGATCCGTCAATCTTGGCCACCTGAACATACCAGTTCGGCGAGGTGACCGTCCGGACGGTCTCCCCTTCGAGCGGCCGTATGGGATGGCCCTCCAGCAAATGTTGCCTCACGTCACCAAGATGCACGATAAGGTCGGTGAGTTGATCGAGGTTTAGCTCAATTGCACAGGCAGAAGCCTCAGCCTGCCTGATCTCGACTGCTACTGATTTCCGGTCCTCGGCAATCCGGATCCCGACTTGAATATCGCCCACAGCCGTCGCTCCGTTCATCGGGCCTTGATACATCCCACAGGGAAACAATCTCCTAACCCGCAGCAAGACGATACTACGTCTTGGCCAAGGGGCCCACTTCGGCGTCTCTTTCGCACAATTCCGGAAGTCAGAGGCACCTGAAAACCCGCCGTACAACCGAGGAATGTGCGGTTATGGCTTAGAGCCAATCCCAATTACCTTCGTTTGCGAGGGTGAGGTGTGTTGCGTGGCTTGGATGATGGTGGGCGGCCAGCCTTCTTCATTCCAGGCCTCGTCAGCGCTGCAGGGGACGAGATCAGCAGGTCCGCCAACATCTCTAGTAAGGCGAGGTCGGCAGGTCCGGGCGGTGCGTTGGCCCGGAGCTGGTCACCGTAGAGTGTTGCGGCCAGGGAATGGCGGAACGGCAAGGGCTCACCGCGTTCCGTCGCGGCCAAGCAGAAATCGAGAGTCTCCGCGTCGGGCGCCACGATAATGCCAAAGCCGGCATGGAACGGCCCGGCATCGAACAGCCGCAGGCCGATGACCGCATCTTCGGAGGCGGAGACCTCGAGGGCCTCGTCGACGAGCCAGACGCGACGCTGTCCGGCCAGCAGGTCCTCCAGCCAGAGCCCGGCGGCCTCATGCCGCTCGACCACCCGGAAGATCGAGAACCGCGCCCCGACCATGCGCTCGGCCAAGACCCGATCCACCCCTGTCAGGCGCTCGCCTTTCTCGGCGAGAAAGCGCTCGAACGCACGCCGGCCACGCTGGTTCGGCTCGAACAGCGCGACATCGACCAGCATTTCGGCAGTGACCTCCTCGTCCAGCACCTCCGCCTCAGCCCATGGAGCAACCTGCTTGATGGCCCGGTTCAGATCCGCCCGGCCGCACGCCTTCGTCGCTTGACTCAGCACGCGGCGGATGCCCGCCCGAATCGGGCGATACTGAGCCAGAACCTCGGCCCGTGTCATGGCTGCCCTCTCATATCGCAGTCCCGTCAGTCACACGCTGGCAGATCAAGGCACAGGCGAGGTGGAGGAAAGCTGTATGGTTGGCCACCTTGCGCTCCCAGCGCACCAGCAACCGACGGCAGCGGTTGAGCCAGGCGTGTGTCCGCTCGACAACCCACCGGAGCGCCCGCTTACGCTTACCTTTCTGCTGACCCATTTCCTCTCGCCAACCGCGAATATGAACCCTATAGCCGCGCCGCGTGGCCTCGTGCCGCGAGCCCGCATCATCATAGCCGACCCCGGGATTAAGCGATTGCCTCAACCCGCATTCCTAGTCCCAGCGCGGAATCGTCGACGAAATATGCTCGAAAGAAGCAGAACGCTCAGCGGGCAAGGTCGATCAGGACAGATAGGCCCGCAATTCCACGCAGTTGCGAGCTTGCTGTCTTTGAGGAGGTCTTAATGCTGGCGAGCTTGAACAAGGTAGGCCGATATAGTTGTCTCACCCAATGCCTTGCAGGCCTCCAGCCGATGCAGTCCCTCGATCAGCACAAAGCGCTTTTCGTCAGCCCGCACAAGAATAGGTGCCTTCTGGCCCTCTTCCAAAACACTTTCCGCCAGAGTTGCAACCTTTGCTAGATTAAGCGTTTGTCGCCGCTTTACGGGAACGTAGATCTCTTCGATAACAAGGCACTGTCTCTTCAACATCACGCCACCACCTTTCAAGATCATTTTCGGCCAGGAGCTGCGAGTGACGCTGCTTGCCTTCGTATGCCTATTGGACCCATGGTAACCCCGGCAGTGCCATGTTTCATCGCCCATTGGTCTTAGGGCCTTCGTCCAGGGCATCGTCTTCTGCGCAGCTCCGCGGTGCTGGCCCGCTCCAACCAGGGGGTGGTGGAAGGATAAGATGTCGTGGATCTGACCGCCGGGAAGGAGTTTAGTGCGGCCGTGGCTCGCGACGGCAACGGGATCCGTGAGCCTGCCCGAATTGCGATGGTTGGATCGAAGTCCAGAAATGTGTGGTTGAGGCGGCTTTGTTGCTCAGTATTAACCGGACCATTGCTCAAGCTCGTCAGGCTGCTTCCTCAACTGATCCGGAGCAAGAGCAAAGCTATCTGACACGGCTATAATCGAAAGGCGCTTCGCAGCGTCCAAACCCGATCAACCCGTATCTGCATCCCGCGGTTTGCAAATCCACTGCCACGCCCGCTCCCGCACCGTCTCCCTTTCATCGCTGGCGTGTTGTCGGAACGGAACTCATAGAACCCATGGAGAATCGCCAAGTACCCCGATCTGCAGTGCGTTCATCAGCATTTCCTATGACAGGCGAGAGAAACCCATCGAGTAGCCGGGGCTTCTAGCTTCCCTGAGGCACCATCTCCGAGGCCGTATCGGCTGGTTCGAGTTATCGTGCTAATCCGGCCGGGCCAGTACCCGCCATTCTTGTGCCTCGCCGCGGCCCCAAGGCTGCCCAGCTTTTTGGCATCGTGCTTGGCAGCCAAGAGGACTCAACATCCGATCAGAAGCCAACAGGCATGAGAATGGAGGATTTAGTGACAGTTCCATCGCCCAGTGAGCAGTACATGCTCAGCCTCATCAACGTGGAAAGGGCTGCCGTCGGCGCAAGTCCTCTCATGTTTGATAGCAGCCTTCAGGCCTCATCGGAGGGGCATAGCCGCTGGATGATTGCATCTGATTCCTTCTCGCACGAAGGGCTGGACGGAACTACCGCCACCGAAAGAATGGCAGATGCAGGGTATGAGTTTACTGGAAGATGGGCATCGGGGGAGAACATTGCATGGGCGTCACTCCGCTCGCCAGGTGGAGATTTGGACGAGGTGCTGCTGATGCATGAGAACTTGATGAACAGTCCCGCTCACCGTGCAAACGTTCTAAATCCCGCTTTTGAAGAGGTTGGAATCGGTATTGAGGTGGGTAATATGCTTGGCTGGGATGCCGCTGTAGTAACCCAGAACTTCGGTCATTCTTCCGCTTCGCCACCGAGTGTGGGTGCGGTGAGCGAGGATCCCTACATTGATGACGCTTTCTATCTGTCGCGCAACGCGGATGTCGCCGCCGCTGGTCTGGATCCAGACCAGCACTATGCTGAGTATGGCTGGAAGGAGGGGCGGGATCCGAATGCCGGTTTCTCAACGATAGGCTATTTGGCCGCGAACCCTGATGTTGCCACCGCTGGTATAAACCCGCTCGATCATTGGCTCAGATTTGGTCAGAGTGAAGGGCGCTCTCTCGGATTCGACCTTTTACTCTAGGATGAACCGCCTCTGCCGCCTTCAGGCTTGGAACCGGTGGCAAGGGCGGGCATCAACATTGCCAAAGACGAATACAGGACAAGGCATTCAAAAGTCCAGCCGACGGAGCCACGTCATGCCGCACCCTCGACCGACGCTTACCTCTTCAAGCTTTAGCATCGCACCAGGAGCCTCGCAGGCATAATGCGCTGCGGGGTGGCAGGATGTCAGTAAGGCTGCGTATTCTAGACCAAAATCATATCGGAAAAGTGTGTAGGCGATACCCCCTCCAAAACTAACCGACTGTCATCTGGAAGCAGTAGAGATATCGAGCCGTTCTCGGTCTCGGCTAGACTATAAGGCTGGCCCAACAGGTCAAGGCGGTCGCCGTCGGACGACGAAAAGTCAAGGATCACATCTTGTCCTTGACTGATGACGAATAGATCGGCGCCTCGGCCGCCGACAAGGACGTCATTACCGGGGCCTCCGTTCAGATGATCATCTGCTTGACCGCCATAGAGTGTGTCAGAGCCCTTGTTTCCTGCAAGAAGATCAAAGTCGAGGTTGCCGTAGATCAGATCGTCTCCTTGCCCGCCATAGAGTGCATCGTTCTGCCGGCCGCCGTAAAGGACGTCGTTCTGCTGGTTTCCGAAGAGGGTGTCGGCCTCCAGATTTCCGTAAATCACATCATCTCCCACTCCGCCGGAGACTGTGTCGTTGCCGCCTCCGCCCCAGAGCGCATTGTTAGCGTGATTGCCTACTATAGCGTCTTGTCCCGCGCCTCCTATGGCGTTCTCTATAAGGGAGCGGGAGTCATTACCATGCTGCAGAGAATTGTAGACATTGCCGCGAGCGTGATGGCCGTCCCCAAGGCTGGCGCGCTGGTCTTCCGATGCAAGCGACCACGCTCCTGGGATCAGGCTTAAGGTCAGTCCAGCAGAATAATTGGAGAAATCATAAGTGTCCGTACCACCACCATCCCAAATGGTCATGAATACGCGGTTCCCGCTGGGGCTTCCCTGGCCTTCTCCGTTGATGAATGTCTCGCCTGTTGCTGGATCCCAACGGTAGGTCGTGTTGCCGTTGTTCGTGGTGAAGTTCGCGCCGTACATGTGCTGCAAAGCCGCGATATCGTACATCATGAATGACTGTGCGTATCCTGCCGCCTCATTCTGCAGGTGTAAGCCGTCCGCGCCGACAAACGATCTGTACGACATGACTGAGTATTCCATCGCATCGTGACGTGTGGTCATTGCGCCAAACGATCCGAGTTCATTCCCATGCTTCAGGCCCACCGCATGCCCGATCTCATGAAGAAAGGCAAAGAACGCATAGTTTCCCAGGATAGGGGTTGCGTACAAATCAGTCGAATTGTTGAACCAAGTGTCTCCGCTCTCTTGGAAGCTATTTGGCGTATACGTCCATGCGGATGCCGGGGCGCCGGACATTGCAAGGCGCAGGGTGGCTGACGCGTCAGTAACTTCAGTGAAATTCAATCTCGTGACGGAGGAGATGAGTTCGAGGACATGCCTCGCCGCCGCCATCTGGACCCCATTGAGGGCTTCAAACCTGTCGTGAGGCTCGCCCTGACCGTATCCTGATCCGTAGGAGGAGGCTGTAGCAGGAAACCCGAAAGTAAGGTTGAATACGCCCCAATGCGTGCCTGCCAAAAGCCCGTCGATATCCTGATCACGCGTGCGCCCAGTAAAGACGAATTCAGCCATGTTGTTCCTCGCTCTTCCAGATTGGAGCGATTATCAGCAGATACGGCAAGAATTCCTTCATCTATTAAGGGGTAAGAGATCGACATTGACAAGGAATATTTGCAAATATTCGATCGTATCGAAGGGAATAAACTGCTTCTTTGGATGAAAAGCCTTCTCGTGCGACATCAGCACGAATGAGGCGTTGAACTGTGCCTTGATGGAGTTGGCGCGCCTCACAAGAGGAAGTCATGCATTCGGTACATCACGGTGCCGCTGGTTTCCGCGCAGCGGCAGGTGCCGCGTGGTGACTTCCATCACCACCCCGGCCAAAAAGCAGCCAAGCTGGTGCCACATTTACTTTCGCTTTACGCCAAAGTCGGAACATAGACGTTAATAGAGCGGCCAAGCTGGCTTAAAATACCAAAGATCTGTCCTCAGTTCACAAGACGCGCGTTCTTCGTCC
>NZ_JBHSBQ010000133.1:0-55102 GCF_042650665.1 Microvirga sp. GCM10011540
TGATAGTGCACATTCACAAATGCCAACGACAACGTTGACATGGGTGCGGTTCGCCTCGCGGCGTAACCATCCGGGGCTCGGGAAAGCCTAGCAACAGAAACGGCACCTTCGGGTGCCGTTCCCATTTCAGCGTCATTTCATCGACAATCCAGACCGCCGGAAGACGGCCCCGGCCGCGCTGCTCGCTGGCCGGTCCCGGACGGCTATGAAAAAGCCCCGCTACGGAGCCGTAGCGGGGCTTTTTCGCGCCTCCCGAGAGGGCACGAGCGGATTACGGATAGGTGCAGACGTAACGCATTCCGTTATGAGCCAGGAAGGTTCCGGTAACCGGATCGTAGGAGCGGTACTTGCGGGCGCAGTAGGCGGCTACGGAGGGGTTGACGGTGCCGGGAGGAGGAGGGGCGACCGGCTGTGCCTGGGCCTGACTGGCGATGGCGCCGGCGATCAGGGCGCCAGCGGCAAGGCCCGCGACACCGGCCGCGACAGCCGCCCCGTTGTCCCGACGGTAGTAGGGGCGGCCATAGTAAGGCCGGCCATAATAGCCACGGCGGTAGTAGTACTGAGAGTACGACTCGTTGGGATAGACCTTCTGCACGTCCGGGAGCGGACGGCTCTGGAATGGATCCGCACTAGCGGGCAGGGCAGGGGCCAGCACGGCCGCGCCAACCAGAACCGCAACGAACTTGCGCATTTCGAACTCCTCGTGTCGCAGAACGGCTGAGAGACCAGCCGGTGAAATGATGTGTTCAATATAGCGTGTCATCATGCCCTTGCAAAACATTTGCAAGGGTAAAATTGACGTCATGACAAATGATAGTTACCTGAAAGCAATAAAACCTTCATCGGGTTCTTAACCAAATGAGTATTGGGTCGAGAGGTATATATTCAAGGAACAAGATAAACTGCTTGCAAGAAAAGCCGACTCTCAGTTTCCTTAGATGCGCGTCATTTGAGATGATGATCTTGCAGTCATAGAAAATTGCGCGACCTTACAGCTCAGTTTGTCCTCGCGGAACTGGAACGCGGGTGGAACAACTTCGGGATCCTACCTTTTTGGGGCAGTTTTCGACGCGTCTTGCCGAACTCCGCCGGTGCAAGCACGTGTGGACCGCATCAACTTTACGGGACACACTAGATTTTCGAAGAAAAATTCTCCAAAGCGTATATTTCGCTCTGTTATAACTCTCTGGACCTCGACCCATGCACCGCCTTGGACTGTTTGCCGCCGTGGCTGCCCTTCTGGGTTGGGGCTTTCTCGCCCATGCAGCCGAGTCCCTGCCCGTGCCGTCGGGACCGGTCCTTCTGACGGTTTCGGGTGCGATCGAGCGGACCAACGCCCCTGGCGAGGCGCGGTTCGACCGGGCGATGCTCGACGCGATGGAGGAGGCGTCGCTCTCGACACTCACGGTCTGGGCGGACGAGGTCCAGCACTACGAAGGAGTTCCTCTCCGGGCCGTTCTCGACCGGGTGGGGTACAAAGGCACTCACCTGCGCGCGACCGCTTCGGATGCCTATGAGGTCACCATTCCCTTGAGCGATCTCCAGTACGAGCCTCTGATCGCCCTGCGGGCCAACGGCCGGGATCTGACCCTCAGGGACAAGGGGCCGCTCTGGATCGTGTATCCGCGCGACGATCACAAGGTTCTGCAGGATCAGCGATACGATTCGCGCTGGATATGGCACCTGAGCCGGTTGCAGGTCGAATGACATGAAACTCGGCCTCCAAACCTACCGGACCTCCCTCGTCACCCTCGTCGCCATCGCGGGGCTGGTGGCTTGCCTTGTCTTCACGGTCGCCCGGCTGCTCAACGTGGAGAGCGATCTCCGCAGCGAGGACACCCATACCAATCTGTGGCAGATCACCCAGACCCAGTTCGAGGCGACGCTGTTCGCGGAAAGCCTGACGCGCAAGGCGGCGAACGAAACCATCGCGGACCCGCAATCTGAGCCGGATTTCCGGCTCGCCATCCTCATCAGCCGTCTTGCCGTGCTCCTGGAGGGGCCGCAGGGTCAGGTGATCGAGAAGGTGGGGATGATGGGCGGCCTCAAGCGGGCCTATCTCCAGCTGACACTGGCCGAGCCGGTCGTTGCGAGGGGACTCGATGCGCAAAGCGCATTTCACATGCGGTCCCAGGCGCGCGATCTCGCCTACGAGCTGAGGAGCGCGGCCAACAAGGTCATGCTGCTCAACCGGGAGCAGGGGGCCATGACGCGCACGATGTATCTGCGGGTCGTGTTCGAGAGCCTTGCATTCATCATCGGCATCGTCATCAGCGCCTCCTTCCTGTTGCTGCGCCTCTTCAAGGGCATGCAGGAGGCGAACCAGGCCAAGCGGCTCCTGCGCCAGGAGCAGGAACTGTCGGATCTGGTGATCAACAACATCAGCAACCAGGGCATCATCATTTTCGACGAGCGGCTCAACTGCCTGCTCTGGAACCCGGGCATGGAGACATTGCTGGGATTGAAGCCCGAACAGACGGTGGGCCAGAACCTGCCCGCGCTCGACCCGCTCTTCAGCAAGCCGGATACGGTTCAGTCGCTCGGACAGGCGATCCAGGGTGCAAGCTCCGTCTTCGAGGACGACAGCCCCACCCAGACGGGGCACGAACGCTGCCTCGAGATCAACTGCTTCCCCCTCAACATGGCCGAACGCAAGCTCGGCATCGCCTTCATTCGGGACGTGACGGAGCAGTGGCTGGCGCGCAAGCAGGCGGAGCGGCAGAATTTCGACCTCGAGATCAAGGTCCTGCAACGGACGGCCGCCCTGCGGCAGGCGGAGCGCCGCCTGATCGCCGCCATCGAATCGGCGCCGGACGGCTTCGCCGCCTTCGATGCCACAGGCAGGCTTCTCTTCGCCAACGAACAGATCTGGGCGGCCGATCCGATCGCGATCTGGTGCCGGGAGGAGATGACCCTGCCGGTCTTCCTGCAATGCTTCGCCATGTGCGAGGGTGCGGACCAACGTCTTCTCCAGGGCAACGAAGCCTTCGAGGAGATCGAACTCGATCTTCTGATGAGGAAGGGTGTCTGGGTGCACCTTTCGGTCACCAAGGCGGACGGCGGCACGATCTTCGTGCGGCTGACGGACATCACCGGGTACAAGCAGGCGGCCCAGGCCCTGCAATCCGCTCTCGACCGCGAACGCGAGACGACGAACGCCTATCGCAGCTTCGTCTCCATGGTGTCCCACCAGTTCCGAACCCCGCTGGCGATCCTGGATTCCAGCGCGCAGCGCATCCTCCGGCGCGGACAGGACATTACGCAGGACGAACTCGTCACCCGCGTGCAGCGGATCAGGAATGCCACGAGCCGCCTTACGCGTCTGGTGGAAAGCGTTCTCAATGCGGCCAAGCTCGATGCGGGACGGATCGAGCTCAATCCGGCCTCCTGCAATCTGGTCGATCTCGTCGCAGAAATCTGTGAACGGCAGCGCGAATTGAGCACTCATGCGGACATCCGCTTTGTCGCGCCGGAGAAAACGGTCCAGGTTTATTGCGACAGCATTCTCATCGAGCAAGTCGTCATCAACCTCCTCTCGAACGCGGTCAAATACTCGGGCGATACTCCTGTCGTAGAGGTCAAGATCTGGGCCGACGGCGCCCGGGCTTATTGCTCCGTGCGAGATTGGGGAATCGGGATTCCGGCGGATGAAATCGCAAAGATTTTCGACCGTTTCTATCGCGCCCGTACGGCAACCGGCATTGCAGGAACGGGAATCGGCCTGAATTTCGCGCAGAAAATCATGCACTTGCACGGTGGTGAGATTCAGGTTGAGAGTTACGAGGCCGCAGGGTCTCTCTTTACTTTCGATTTGCCTGTCTCGAATGCCGGGGAGGCGCAGCAGGCAGCATGAGTGGCTTGAAACGATGAATGCTCACAAGACGATTTTGTGTATCGAGGACGAGGACGATCTGAGGACCGATCTCGCCGAGGAACTGACGGCTGCCGATTATCGGGTTCTGCAGGCCGCCAATGGGAGCGAGGCCCTGTCCCTTCTGGAGCAGAACCGGCCGGATCTCGTCCTGTGCGACATCACCATGCCGGGGCTCGGAGGATACGACGTCCTGCGCGCCATGCGGGAGCAGGGCGATCTGTCGGATATTCCCTTTATCTTCCTCACCGCCTTGGCCGAGCGGAATGACGTGCTCGTGGGCAAGCAGGCCGGTGCCGACGACTATCTGGTCAAGCCGATCGATTACGAGATCCTGCTCGCCACCGTTGCTGCGCGTCTCAGCCAGGTCGAGCGGGTCAAGTCGGGGGCCGTGCAGCGTGCCGAGGAGGCCTGGCAGGAAATCCTGAAATCCTCCCGCGGCCGCACGGTCGAGGCTCTGTACAAGGCGACGTTCGCCTTCGACCGCTTCCTCGTGGGTGTGGTCATCGTCGATGAGAATGCCACGGTGCGGTTGATGAACAAGGAGGCCGAGCGCATCCTTGGAGAGAACGACGGCCTCGGAATCGCCCAGGACGCCCTGAGGGGATCCGTGCCGCGGCAGAACACGAAACTGCTCGAGGGCATCAAGAAGGCCTTCGAGGAGGAGTTCCTGGACGAGATCGTCTCCTTCCCCCGGCTCTCCGGCGGACGGCCCTACCTCGTGCTCATTCCCGGACAGCGTTTTTCCCCCGAGGACAAGCCCGAGGCCGTCGTGCTCCTGCTGATCGATACGGAGCAGCGGACCAAGGTTTCCGGCGACACCCTCGTCCGCCTCTACAACCTGACCCCATCAGAGACCCGGGTCGCGCTGATGCTGATCGACGGCAAGCGGCTGGACCAGATTGCGGAGGAGCTCGAGGTCGCCCAGACGACGGTCGTCTTCCACCTCAAGAATCTCTTCCGGAAGACCGATACGAATCGTCAGGCGGACCTGATCCGGGTTCTGCTCTCGGTGCCGCTGCGGACGACGGCCGACTGACTTCTTCTCGTAACGGAAGGGCAGGGGGTGGATTTACCGGCCGGTTACTATGTTCGCCGATGCCGCTCGCTGCCCAAGCTTTGCCATGTTTCATTCAGCTTCCGGAGAGGTTCGGGGCGCTATAGCTTCTCGTGAAGAGAGGCGCCTCAACCCTCTCCAAGAAACAAGGTGATGATCATGAGGATCTTCCGTTTAGCATCCGGTACGGCCGCCGCTCTGGCGGTGGTGACCACCCTGGCTGCCGTCGAGCCGGCCGCAGCACGCGACCGCCTGTCGCCTGGCGCAGCAGCGGCCATCGGCGTCCTGGGAGGTCTCGCGATCGGCGGCGCAATCGCCGCGTCCCAGGGGCCGGCCTATGCCGCACCCGCTCCGGTCTACGTGGCGCCCCCGCCGCCTCCGCCGGTCTATGTGGAACCCGCTCCGGTCTACTACGCCCCTCGTCCGCGTCCTGTTTACGTGGAGCGCTGCTTCACGGAACGGTACAGCGAATGGGTGCCGGGCTGGGGCTGGGAGCATCGCCGCCGCCGGGTTTGCCGCTAGAATCAAAGGGAAAGGCCCGCATCGAGCGGGCCTTTTTCGTCGACCTAAAGAGCTGGATTTCCGATGCAACCCGGTTTTCGCTCGGGCGTTGAGGGTGAAAGGCGTCAGGATGAGCCCAGCCATGAACAAGAAATCGCAGACCGAAACGGACACGCCCAAGCTCAATCCCGGAGATCAGGGCGATGCGGGTACGCCGGGAGTGGGCGAGAACGTCTGCCCCGAATGCAAGGGCAAGGGCCGTATCGGCGTGACGTCCTGCCCGACCTGCAGCGGCACCGGGACCATCATGGAAGGCATCGGCGGCGCCTAGCGAGCCTGCGAGCCGGGCTCGAGGCGCGCTAGGCCTCGTCGGGCTTGTTCATCCAGCGGATGAGCGGCATCATGGGGATGACCCAGATCAGCCCCAGGACGACGTAGACGATCGTCTGGACGGCGGTCGACGCATCCCTGACCCGGCCTTCTGCCACGGCCATGGCGAAGAGTGCGTAGAAGCCGATGAAGAGCAGCATCACGACCGTCCCGATCAGCTTGCGGGTTCGCATGCCCATGTTCCGACTCCTCGCTGAAGGCCTCGACGCCTGCAGGGTGCGTCACCGGCATTGATTGCCTCTGGTTGAGGCAATCTCTATGTGACATGGAGCATTCCGGCTTCAAGCCCTAATCGACGACGAGAGTGAGCATGGCTGTCGCAGCCTCCCCCGAAGGCATGCCGCTGGCACGCCTTCCCCAGACGCGATCCGTTACCGCCGTCCGCACCTGGATATACGTCCTGGCCGCCTTGGTCATCGCCATGGTCGCCGTCGGCGGGGCGACCCGGCTGACCGGCTCCGGCCTGTCCATCACCGAATGGCGCCCCGTCACCGGAGCGATTCCGCCCCTGACGGAGCAGGCCTGGCTGGCGGAGTTCGAAAAGTACCGGCAGATTCCCCAGTACGAGCTCGTGAACAAGGGCATGAGCCTGTCCGAGTTCAAGTTCATCTATGCCTGGGAGTGGGGGCACCGGCAGCTCGGCCGTCTGCTGGGGCTCGTCTTCTTCGTGCCGCTCATCTGGTTCTGGCTGCGGGGGGCCATCAAGGGAAGACTCGCGCTGACTCTCCTCGGCATCGGCGCCCTCGGCGGCCTTCAGGGGGCCGTCGGCTGGATCATGGTGGCGTCCGGCCTGGAGCCGGGCATGACGGCCGTCGCACCGATCAAGCTCGCCCTGCATCTGACCATCGCCAGCATCATTCTCGCCTGCCTCGTCTGGGTGGCGGCAGGCCTCGATCCGCGTCCGGATCCCGCCCGCAAGGCCTCTGCGGGAAATCTGTCTCCGCGGGTCCTGGTCGGCCTCGTTCTGCTGCAGATCGCCCTCGGGGGACTGGTGGCCGGGTCCAAGGCCGGCTTGACCTACAACACCTGGCCGCTGATGGACGGTGCCCTCGTTCCGTCCGCGGCGGCCCTGTTCGTGGTGACCCCATGGATCGAGAACTTCGTCGATAATGTCGCTCTGGTGCAGTTCAATCACCGCATGCTGGCCTATGGGCTCGTCGCCTTTGCCTTCTGGCACGCCTGGAATGCTCGCCGCGAGGCCGCCGGTTCACGTTATGCCGCGCGGGCTACCGCCCTGGCTGGCCTGACCCTCGCGCAGATGGTGCTCGGCATCGTCACGCTGCTCCTCGCGGTGCCTCTCTGGGCCGGTCTGGCGCATCAGGTCTTCGCCATGGTCGTTCTGGCCATGGCCGTCGTCCACGCCCGGGTGAGCAGGGCCTGAACGGAGCTCCGGACAAGCGAAAGGCGGCCCGATGGGGCCGCCTCTGCTTGAAAGATCTTCCGTCTTAACGGATGACCTGAACGATCCGGCGGGTCTCCGGCTCGACGAGGACCGGGGTCTCGTTGACGACGGTGTAGCGGTAGCCGCGCACGCCGTACTCGGCCGGAACCTCATAGTACTCGATGCCGGACGAAGGCAGGACCGCGCCGACGCGAACCTCATCCGAGTAGCGGTAGGACGGCACGTCCTGCGTCACGACGTACTGACGGAACTGCTGCTGCTGCTGGCCGGCGAGGCCGCCTACGATCGCACCCGTCACGCCGCCGACAGCGGCACCGACCGGACCGCCGACGATCGCGCCGCCGACAGCGCCCGTCGCAGCACCGGCTGCAGCGCCGCCGTTGGACTGGGCAAAGGCACCGGCAGGGGCCAGAACGGCGAGAATCGCACCAGCGAGAAGAACCTTCTTCGACATGTTAACTGCTCCTTGACAAGTAAGTCGCGGTTTAAACGGTCAAGAAAAACAGAGGTTCCCAGAGTCCTTGCAGTGATTTTCATTATGAACAGTCGATGAACAATTCGTTCAGCCCCAAGTATAGAGACTCGACCAAGCGCAGCGAATATAGTTTCCGCGTCACTCCGCGCGGGAACTTTGCGAAACCGGCGCATCAGGAGTTGCAGCGGGGTGGCGGTGACTGCCGAAAGGGCTGAATAGGTGGAGCAACGGTCAGGTCTCTTTCCGCCTCGTCCGATTCTCGGCGGGGCTCGTGGGAGATGGCTTTCGCCGGGTGGAAGACCTTGCGACCATACCTAAGAGGGATATGCACAGACGGATTGAAAGACGAATTAGCAAGTCCGGCGTTGTTCTGTTAGATAGGAACAATGTTAGGGTGGCATTCACTCTGTTGCACCCAGCTGAGGGACCCAAACTATTAGGAGTTAGGCATGAACGTGCTGGTCTTTGCTTCGCGAAAAGGTGGCTCGGGTAAGAGCACGCTCGCTGCTCAACTAGCGACCTATATCGCCGGGCCGTCGCGTCGCACTCTTCTGATCGATGCGGATCCGCAGGGCTCGCTGTCCCTCTGGCACGGCCTGCGCAATCAAGACGAACTGATCCTGAAGCGGGGTGTTCGCAATCTATCCGAGACCCTGAAGGAAGCAAAGCGCGACGGCGTCGAGTGGGTGCTGATCGACACGCCTCCGCTCAAGTCGCCCATCGTGGCCGAAGCCATCAAGCACGCGACGCTCGTGATCATCCCGACGCGCCCGAGCCTGTTCGACATCGCTGCCCTGCAGGACACGGTCCACATCGCCCGTGAACTGCGCAAGCCCTATGCCGCCGTGATCAATGCCGCCCCTCCCAAGCGCGGCGAGACCGAAGCGGCGGTGGTGGCGGATGCCCGCGGCGCCCTGAATGCCCTCAAGGTTCCGGTCTGGTCGGGCCAGATCACCCATCGCGGGGAGCTTTCCCTCTCCCTGACGTCCGGCGAGGGCGCGCAGGAATACGAGCCCGGGTCGCAGGGCGGTGAGGAGATCGAGCGTCTCTGGACGGCTCTCGACCGCTCGCTGAGCGCCATTCACAACGCGTACAAGAAAGCCCGCACCTCGGCCGCGGCCTGAGGAACGGGCTTCCTTTCCGAAAAGCTCGGCGCGGCGGCTTACGCCGCGTCGAGGGCCTGGTTGAGGTCGTCGATCAGGTCTTCCGTGTCCTCGATGCCGATGGACAGGCGCACCACCTCCGGACCTGCGCCGGCTTGAACCTTCTGCTCGTCGGTGAGCTGACGGTGAGTCGTCGAGGCCGGGTGGATGATGAGCGAGCGGGTATCGCCGATATTCGCCAGGTGCGAGAACAGCTTCAGGTTCGAGACCAGCTTCACGCCTGCCTCGAAGCCGCCCTTCAGCCCGAAGGTGAAGACGGCGCCTGCGCCCTTGGGGCAGTACTGCTTGGCGAGGTTGTGGTAGCGGTCGTTGCGCAATCCCGGATAGCTAACCCAGGAAACCTTGCTGTGGTTAGACAGGTGCTCGGCCACGGCTAGAGCATTGTCCGAGTGCCGCTGCATCCGCAGGGGCAGGGTCTCGATTCCCGTGAGCAGCATGAAGGCGTTGAACGGCGACAAAGCGGGACCGAGGTCGCGCAGGCCGAGCACGCGGCAGGCGATGGCGAAGCCGAAATTGCCGAAGGTTTCACCCAGCACCATGCCGCCATATTCAGGGCGCGGCTTCGAGAGCATCGGATAGCGATCGTCGCCGGCGAAACTGAACGAGCCGCCGTCCACGATCAGGCCCCCGATGGAGTTGCCGTGGCCGCCGAGGAACTTCGTCGCCGAATGCACGATGATATCCGCGCCGTGCTCGAAGGGGCGGATCAGGTAGGGCGTCGCCATGGTGTTGTCGACGATGAGCGGGATGCGGTGCTTCTTCGCGATGGCTGAAATCGCCTGAAGATCGACGATCACGCCGCCGGGATTGGCGATCGACTCCACGAAAATCGCCTTGGTCTTCGGCGTGATCGCCGCCTCGAAGGACGAAGGATCGTCGGAATCGGCCCAGACCACGTTCCAGCCGAAGTTCTTGTAGGCGTGGTTGAACTGGTTGATCGAGCCGCCATAGAGCTTCCGGGCCGCGACGAACTCGTCGCCGGGCTGAAGCAGGGTGTGGAACACCAGGAACTCCGCTGCATGGCCGGAGGCCACGGCGAGGGCCGCCGTCCCGCCCTCGAGGGCGGCGACGCGCTCTTCCAGCACGGCGCAGGTCGGGTTGCCGATGCGGGAATAGATGTTGCCGAAGGCCTGGAGACCGAAGAGGGAGGCGGCGTGATCCACGTCGTCGAAGACGAAGGACGTGGTCTGGTAGATCGGGGTCGCGCGAGCCCCGGTCGCCGCATCCGGCGCGGCGCCTGCATGAACGGCAAGCGTGTTGAAACCGGGCAAACGGTCGGTCATTGCAGGCACCTTTCGAGGTTTTCTGAGCAGATCGTTCTATTTAAAGAACGATCTGTTCGTCCGTCAAGGAGCCTATTTCGGGCGGTTCAGGCTGAGCTTCTGGAAGCCTTTGCCCGCGAGCACGGGCTTCTTCGCGCTGAGCATCCGGGAGTTCACCCCCTGCCAGGAGATCTCGCCGGAGAGACGGCCGAACTCGATCTTGGGGCAGCGATCCATCACCACCTGAACGCCCTTGGCCTCGGCGCGGCCTGCGGCCTCGTCGTTGCGGACGGAGAGCTGCATCCAGAGCACTTTCGGGAGCGGGTCCAGGGTCAGAGCCTCGTCCGTGATCGGTCCTGCGGCTTCCGAGTTGCGGAAGATCTCGACCATGTCGACAGGTCCCGGAACGTCCGAGAGCTTGGCATAGACCTTCTTGCCGAGAAGCTCCCCGCCGGCGAGGCCCGGATTGATCGGAATCACGTCGTAGCCGCGGTCGAGCAGATACTTCATCACGATCCAGCTCGGCCGCGCAGGGTTCTGCGAAGCGCCCACGAGCGCGATCGTCTTCACGCTCTGGAGAATGCCGCGGATGTAATCGTTCGGATAATTGTCGTGGTTCATGGGCGAAACGTATGGGATAGGGCAGGGCAGTTCAATGAGCATCCATCAAGAATGACAACCCACCAGCCGATCATGACCCGGGACGAGGTGTCGGACTTCCTCGACCGGGAATTCCCGCAGCTTCATTTCGGGGGACGCACCTATCACCTGACGGGTGTGGGTCCCATGACCGCGCAGGTGCGGATGGATTATCACGAGAGGCACCTGCGGCCGGGCGGCACCCTTTCCGGCCCCTCCATGATGGCCCTTGCGGATCTGGGGCTCTACGCGGTGATCCTCGCCCATATCGGACCCGTCGGACTGGCGGTGACCACCAGCCTGAACTTCAATTTCCTGAGAAAGCCGGGGCAGCGGGCGCTGGTTGCCGAATGCCGGCTCCTCAAGCTCGGCAAGCGCCTCGCGGTGGGCGAGGCCTCGATCTATTCGGAAGGAGGCGAGGATCTGGTCTGCCACGCGACGGGGACATATTCGATCCCCGATCGCCGGTAAGGCGGGCCGTCTCCGGTGAACGGAGGCCGTGGCTTCTATGAGGAAGCAGCCTTGGTCTGCTCCTGCGCAACGAGTGCGTCGTCGATCTCCCGCGCCCGGATGGCAGCCGGCCGGCTGCTGATCCGATTCCAGTAGGCCTCGAAGGACGGTCGTTTTTCCAGCGTGCCGAACATCATGGCCCAGCCGATATGCGAGCCCACATAGACGTCGGCCGCGGTGAAGCGGTCGCCGGCGATGAATTCCGACTGTGTTACCGCATAATCCAGGGTATTGACCGCATCCTCGACGCTTCCGTAGCCCATCATGCGCTTTCGCTCGGCAGGCACCTCGAAGCCGAGGGACCTGTTGGTCAGAGCCGCCTCGAGCGGGCCGGCGGCGAAGAACATCCAGCGGTAGTACGGTCCCCTGCGGGGATCGCCGGGCGCCGGAGCCAGGCCGGCTTCCGGGAAGGCATCGGCCAGATAGGCGCAGATCGCAGCTCCCTCGGTCACCACGGTGCCGCCGTGGACGATGGCCGGGACCTTCCCCATGGGATTGATCGCCAGATAGGCCGGATCCTTCATCGAGGTTGCGAATCCGAGCAACTCGGTGCGGTAGGGGCGCCCGACCTCCTCGAGCATCCAACGGACGACGCGGCCCCGCGACATGGGATTGGTATAGAAGACGATCTCGCTGCTCATATCGTCGCCCTTCTGGTTGACGCCGAAAGGGTAGAGCCGCGGAAGGGGTGTTTCAACACCGCCCGCGATGAATGTGGTAATATGATACCTACATTGCGGTATTTAGATACCACAAGCGCCGGAAGCCATGAATTATAAGGGTTTTTCGCTCCTGGCGGGCCGCAAAAGCCTGTTGACTTGCCCGGCGGAACGACGTAATTAGCCGCCACTCGCCGCCGCATCTCGCGGCGGTTTGTCGTTTTCAGAACCAGGGCCCTCAACAGGTCCATACGGGAAACAGCGCGATGAAGACTACTACTTCGCTGAAGCCCGCCGAGGTCGAGAAGAAGTGGGTTGTGATCGATGCGAAGGGCCTCGTCGTTGGCCGTCTCGCCTCGATCGTGGCGATGCGCCTGCGCGGTAAGCACAAGGCCAACTACACCCCCCACGTCGATTGCGGCGACAACGTCATCGTCATCAACGCCGATCAGGTGGTGTTCACCGGCCGCAAGCGCGAGCAGAAGGTGTACTATCACCACACCGGATATCCGGGCGGCATCAAGGAGCGCACTGCGAGGTTCATCCTCGAGGGCCGCTTCCCCGAGCGCGTGGTCGAGAAGGCTGTGGAGCGCATGCTCCCCCGCGGCCCGCTCTTCCGCCAGATCATGGGCAACCTGCGCGTCTACGGCGGCGCTGAGCATCCGCATACGGCTCAGCAGCCTGAAACGCTGGACGTTGCTGCCCTCAACAGCAAGAACGTGAGAGTCTAATCATATGGCGACCCTCCAGTCTCTCGCCGATCTGGGCCAGAACGCCCAGCCCGCCGCTCCGGAAGCTCCGAAGCACGTCCAGAAGCTCGACGCCCAGGGCCGCGCCTATGCCACCGGCAAGCGCAAGGACGCGGTCGCCCGCGTCTGGATCAAGCCCGGCTCCGGCAAGATCGTCATCAACGACCGTCCGGTCGAGGTGTACTTCGCCCGTCCGGTGCTGCGCATGATCCTGTCGCAGCCGCTGCAGATCGCGAACCGCGACGGCCAGTACGACATCGTTGTCAACGTCGATGGCGGCGGTCTCTCCGGCCAGGCCGGCGCAGTCCGTCACGGCCTCGCCAAGGCGCTGACCCACTATGAGCCGGAGCTTCGCGCTCCGCTCAAGAAGGAAGGCTTCCTGACCCGCGACGCCCGCGTCGTCGAGCGCAAGAAGTACGGCAAGAAGAAAGCCCGCCGCAGCTTCCAGTTCTCGAAGCGCTAAGCTTTCTCTGCATCCAAGATGTCGAAGGGCGGCTCCGGCCGCCCTTTTTCTTTGCGGGCAGCGGTTGGACGGACACGTCATCGAGTGCCGGCGAGTGCGGCAAACCGGCTGTCTCAATTGCTGGTATCTGCTGCGGCGATGTTTCCGGGGTGGCTCAACCACCACAATATTGTAACAGTATATAGAAGCGCGCTATCGGGTTTCCGCGTCGCAGGGTTCTCCTGCTTCAGCCTCGACTGATCGGGAACCGCCGTTGAACACCAAAACAAAAATTGCCGGCATCGGTCTGTTCCTCGGGCTGGCGGCTCTCCTTCTTGTCGCAGTGTCGCCGCTCCATCTCCAGGCTCTCAACCCCGGACCGATGACGCCGGGCCATGAGGCATTGTCCTGCACGTCCTGCCACACGGAAGCTCCGGGAACCGCACGCCAGCAGATCCAGGCCAATCTCGCCTACCTGACAGGCTTCCGAAAAGCGCCCGTGGCTTTCGGCTACGAGACGCCGGACAGCAACGACTGCAGCGCCTGCCATGCACGCCCCGACGATGCTCATCCGCTGCATCGGTTCGCCGAGCCGCGTTTCGTGGAAGCGGTGAGGGTGGTCCGCGCCACCACCTGCCTGGGGTGCCACAGGGAACACCAGGGAACGCGCGTCTCTTCAAACACCGAGTTCTGCGCCGCCTGTCACGATGATCTCGTGGTGAAGAACGACCCCGTTGACATCCCCCACCGCATCCTCGTTGCGGAGGAGCGCTGGTCCACCTGCCTCGGCTGCCACGACTATCACGGCAATCACGCCCGCGAGGCGCAGAAGCGGTTGGCCGACGCCTTCGACGTGCAAACCATCCGCTCCTACCTCTCCGACGGGTCCGACCCTTACGGCAAGGCAAGACGCCATCCGGCGAAGGGAGAGCGCCCATGATGCGCCAGGTCATCATCGCGCTGCTGCTCGGTGTGGCGGCCATCTATCTGTTCGTCACTGCCCCGCCGCCGCTGCCGGAAACGGCGATAGCACAAGCTCCGCAAACTTCGGACCTGCCGGTGAAGATCCTGCTGGACGCCGCGAACCTCGTGAATGCGGCTGCCCGGAAGATCTATACCGAGCGGATCGTGACACCCGGCCAGCAGGTGGGCCTCGTCTTTGGGGAAGACTGGCAGGAGGCGCATTCGAAGACAGGGCCTCTTCCGGCGCTGTTCCTGCGCAAGGTGGCGGCGGAACTCCAGGCACAAGGAGCGCCGCTCGCCCTATTCCTGGGGTCGGACCAGCCCATCTCGCCGTCCAACGCCTTCAAGGGCGAGCAGGTCCGCCACTTCGCGGCTCTGAAGGAGGACCGCAAGCCCCGCTATTTCGATATGCCCGCGCTCAGGCTTCAGGTGGCCCTCTGTCCCGACATCGCTGCGGCTCCGGGCTGTGTGAGTTGCCATAACGAACACCCGAACTCACCGAAGACCGACTGGCGGCTGGGCGACGTGATGGGTGCCACGACCTGGACCCATCCCCGAGCCGCCGTGTCCGACCGGGAGCTGCGCCAGGGCATCGCCCAGGTCTATGCCGCGGTCGAGAGAGCCTATGCCGCCTATCTCGAGAAGGTTCGACGCATTCCCGACCCGCCGTCCATCGGCGCAGCTTGGCCCGGCAGGGAGGGCAGGCGGCTTCCGGATGCCGAGACGTTCATGAGTGCGGTCAAGGAGGCGACGGCAGCCCAGATCCTCGATGCCGCGGTTCTGTTGCGATGAGCGTTCTCCTCAAGCTTCAGCAACGGAAGACCGCCTATCTCCCGGTCGGTCTGTGCTTCGCCGCGATCGCGCTCGCCGCGCTCGTCCTCGGGCAGGGTGGCCGGGGCTTCGTCAAGGACATGCCGACGGCCGCTCTCTTCGCCTACGAACTCGCGACGGGTACCCTGCTCGTTCTGTCCCTTCTCTGGCAGTGGCGGCTCTATTTCGTGCGCCGGAGCAGGGATGCCCGCAGGCTTCAGCGGGCATACCGCCAACACCGCTGGCTCGGTCTCGTGCCGATGGGGCTGCTCGTCGTCCACATGGGGCCGCCGGAAGCCAATCTTCTCTCGGCCATGACCTGCCTGTTGCTGGTCTCCTGCCTGAGCGGCCTCTTCAACAACGAGATCGTCCGGCAGCGGGCGGGCTGGGTACGGACGGCATGGCTCGTCGCCCATGTGGGGTCGGCAGCCTTCATCCTGCCTCTGGTGGTCCTCCACATCTGGCCGTTCTGGCGTTCCGGGTCCATTGACCGCGAAAGGTCCTCGTTGACACGGCCGAGCTTCGCTCGCATAAAACTCCCATGACATGCCTGCCGATCATCCGCCGACGCCGAACCGACGCTCCGCACGCGCGAGCGCGATGACGGCCGCCCTGGCTTGATCGCAGCCGCGCCCGGAGCGCGGCTTTTTTGTTTTCCGAGAACTCTTTGGCGCCAAGCGCCTTTTGTCCTATATCAGCGGCCTGACAGGCGGATGGGATCGGCGATGACCACCATGACCACGAATACAGCGGACCTCGGGCAGAAGACCCGGACGGTCTTCATCGACGGAGAGGCGGGAACGACGGGGCTCGGCATCCGCGAGCGCCTGCAGCATGTCCCTGGCATCGCCATCAAGAGCATCGCGCACGAGCTGCGCAAGGATGCGGCCGCCAAGCGGGACATTCTTTCCGAGGTCGATCTGGTGGTCCTGTGCCTGCACGACGACGCCGCGCGCGAGACGGTCGGCCTGGTGGACGCCATGGGCGGCAACGGTCCCCGGATCCTCGACGCCAGCACCGCGCACCGGGTCAGCCCCGGCTGGGTCTATGGCTTCGCGGAGCTCGATTCGAACCAGCGGGCGGCGATTGCCGGTGCCGACCGGGTGGCCAATCCGGGCTGCTATCCGACCGGCGCCATCGCCCTCATCCGCCCCCTCGTGGATGCCGGCATCGTCCCGGCCGACTATCCGATCAGCGTGAACGCGGTCAGCGGCTATAGCGGCGGCGGGCGTTCCATGATCGAGTCCTACGAGGCCGGCACGGCCCCTGCCTTCGAACTCTACGGCCTCGGTTTCGAGCACAAGCACGTGCCGGAACTGCAGCGCTATACTGGGTTATCCCGGCGTCCGATCTTCATTCCCTCTGTCGGCAATTTCCGGCAGGGCATGCTCGTCAGCGTCCCGCTTCATCTCGACATGCTGCCCGGCAGGCCAGGTGCGGGGGACCTCGAAGACGCGCTCGTGAAGCACTACCGCGAGGGCGGCCTCGTCACCGTGGTGCCGACGGCGCCCGAGGGCAAGAAGGTCGAGCGGATCGAGCCGGAGGCGCTCAACGATACGGACCGGATGGAGCTCCGTGTCTTCCGCCACGACGCCTATGGCCATGCCGTCCTGGTGGCGCGCCTCGACAATCTCGGCAAGGGAGCTTCGGGAGCGGCGGTCCAGAACATCCAGCTGATGCTCGGGCTGATCTGAAAACCCGCTCCGCGCCCACATTCCGCCACGCTGTCCGACTGTACTCGGCTCCATGCGATACGACATGCGAGCCGATAGAGCCGGTTGGACCGTCTATGACGTCGCCACCGGACGTCCCGTGATCCTGGGCGACGTCGCCCTGATCGGCATCAGTTTCGAGGATGCGGATTCTCTCGTGAACCTGCTCAACGTGCAGGACCGGGAGAGCGCGAGAGGGGCCTCCCAGTCCTCTCCGGCGCCGCACCCCGTCTCCGTCAGGTAATCGTTTCGAGCCGGCTGAAACGGACGGGAATGAGGTCCCTGGCCTTGGTCTGCCCCGCCTCGTCCTTGTCGATGATGGTGAGCCGCTGCATTCCCTCGGGCCCGATGGGCATGACCAGACGCCCGCCGGGCTTGAGCTGGTCCAGGAGGGCCGGGGGCGGGCGTTCGGCCGCGGCCGTCACCAGGATCTTGTCGAAGGGGGCGTGCTCGCGCCACCCGCGGGAGCCGTCTCCATCCCGGATCTCGATATTCGTGTAGCCGAGATGGTGGAGGAGCACTCCCGCGTCGCCGGCGAATTCCTCGACGATTTCGATGCTCCACACCCGCCCCGAGAGTTCCGCCAGGATGGCCGTCTGGTAGCCCAGGCCCGTGCCGACCTCGAGCACCGTCTCGTGCGGCTGCGGCGAGAGGAGATCCGTCATCAGCCCCACGATGAAGGGCTGGGAGATCGTCTTGTCGAAGCCGATCGGCAGTGGCATGTCCTGATACGCATAAGGCGCCAGAGGGGCGGGGACGAAGAGGTGGCGCGGGACCTTGCGCATCGCCTCCATCACGCGCTCGTCCAGGGTCGCCTTTCCGATTTCGTCGCTTGCGAGGTCGGTATGAATGGCAACGACCTCGACCATGTGCCGACGCAGAATAGCCAGGTGGCCCTCGTTCATCGGCTTCATGACGTTCCTTTTCTCCGCGATCGGCCTGCCGCCGAACAGGTAACGCCCGGCGAGGCCTTTCGGTTTGGCGGATGGGCGGAAGTGCATCCCCGGCTCAAACGAGAAGAGGGCGGATGCCTGCACATCCGCCCTCCTGCTGTTCTGGTCCTCAAAGGCTGTGGGGCTAGCCGTGGTGAACCCGGGGTGCCCGGCTGGTGTCCGGAGGGTTCTCCTCGAAGGCGATGACCTGCTGGCGCTGTTCGCCCAGACCTTCGATCCCGAGGGTCACCACGTCGCCCGCCTTGAGGAAGCGCTGAGGCTTCATGCCCATGCCGACGCCCGGCGGAGTGCCGGTGGTGATGACGTCGCCGGGTTCCAGGATCATGAAGTGGGAAACGTAGGACACGATCTGCGCCACGTTGAAGATCATGGTCTTGGTCGAGCCCGTCTGCATGCGCTCGCCGTTCACGTCGAGCCACATGGAGAGGTTCTGCACGTCGGCGATCTCGTCCTTGGTCACCAGCCACGGGCCGATGGGGCCGAAGGTGGGGCAGCCCTTGCCCTTGGTCCAGGTGCCGCCGCGCTCGAGCTGGTATTCCCGCTCCGACACGTCGTTGCAGACGCAGTAGCCGGCGACGAAGTCCAGCGCCTCGTTGGCGCCCACATAGGAGGCCCGGTCGCCGATGACGATGGCGAGTTCGACCTCCCAGTCGGTCTTCTGCGACCCACGGGGGATGATCACGTCGTCGTTGGGGCCGACGATGCAGGAGGGCGCCTTGTTGAAGACGATGGGCTCCGCCGGAATCGCCGCCCCTGTCTCAGCCGCATGGTCGGCATAGTTCAGGCCGATCGCGATGAAATTGCGGACATTCCCGACGCAGGGGCCCAGACGCTGTCCCGCGGGGGCGCTCGGGAGGGAGCTCGGATCCACCTGCTTCAGACGCGCCAGACTCTCGGACGTGAGAGATTTCCCTGAAAAATCGGGAAGAATGCTCGATACGTCGCGAATCTGACCATTTCCATCGACGATCCCCGGCTTCTCCTGTCCAGGGTTCCCAAACCTCACCAGCTTCATCAAGCACTCCTGTCGTAGCGGTACCGCTTTTATGTGGCACATCCCGCCCCTGGGCAACGCAATTTCCGGCCGCAAACATGTTGCGCTTTTGCCACGAAGGGGGACAAAACGGCATTCCGGCCTGTCCGAAAGGATGATCGAAACGGGATTAGTGCGGGTTGCAAATACATCCGTTTACATATGAACCATTTTTTTTATTCTGTATTGAGCGAGCGATACGCTAAGTAATGTATGATATATATTTCGGAATTATCTTTATATCAGCGTAGTAGAAAACGCCGCTTAGGTTTTCGTTAAACGATTGCGGCAGAATTAAAGCATTGGCACATTGGCGGCAACGCGGGATTCGCCGTGCACAAATCAAGTCCATAAAGGGCAGGAAGCTTCCCATGAGCCGTTTCAATCGTTCTTTGACCCTGGCTGCCGTTTCCCTCGCAGCTCTCATTACCGCTCAGGGCGGCGCTCAGGCCGGAGCCTTCGCTCTGCGCGAGCAGAGCGCCTCGGGGCAGGGCCTGTCCTTCGCCGGCGTCGCCGCCGGCTCGGGTGGAGTATCGTCCATCTTCTGGAACCCGGCCGCGATCACGATGAATCCCGGCTGGCAGAGCGAGTGGCACGCCACGGCCATCATCCCGCGTGTCGAAATCACGCCGACCTACACCCTGCCCGCCGGCCTTGCCGCGCTGGGCTCTTCCGGCGACATCGGTCTCGATGCCGTGGTGCCCGCCAGCTACACCAGCTACCAGGTCAACGACCGTCTCTGGGTCGGCCTCTATACCGGCGCGCCGTACGGCCTTTCCACGAAGCCCGATCCGTTCTGGGCCGGACAGCTCTACGCCCGCACGACCGAGGTCTTCTCCCTCGAGGCTCAGCCCACCATCGGCTTCAAGGTGAACGATTGGCTGTCGGTCGGTGCCGGCATCCGCGCCCAGTACTTCGATGTCCGCTACTTCTCGGCCGTGGGCCCGACGGCCACGAACCCGAACCCGTTCGTTCCGAGCGCCGGCCTGGAAGGCGACAGCTTCGGCATCGGCTACACCCTCGGCGCCACGCTGACGCCTTTCGCCGGCACCACCATCGGTATCGGTTTCCGCTCCGCCATCGAGCACCAGCTCGAAGGCGAGTTCCAGTATTTCGGCGTTCCGATCAAGGCGAACCTCGTCCTGCCGGAATCCGTGTCCGTCGGCATCAGCCAGCAGATCGGCAGCGCGTTCACCCTCCACGCCACGGCGGAATGGACGAATTGGAGCCGACTGGGCTTCCCGCGCGTCTACAACAACCTGACCGGCGGTCTTCTCGCGCAGGCCCCTTACCTGCCGCTCGCCTACGAGGATGGCTGGTACTTCTCGGTCGGTGGCGAGTACGCCATCAACCCGGCATGGACCGTGCGCGCCGGCGTCGGCTACGAGATCTCGCCCATCGAGCTCGAAACCCGCAACCCGCGCCTGCCCGATTCCGACCGCGTGTGGCTGTCCCTGGGCGCCACCTACAACTGGAGCGACAAGCTCGCCTTCGACCTGGGCTACACGCACATCTTCTCGGTGGGCAACACGGACATCAACATCGCTCCGGGCAACCCGATCTTCCCGACCCGCGGCGTGGTGTTCGCGGCCGATGTCCAGTCCAGCGTCGATATCGTCTCGGCCTCGATCAAGTATCGCTGGGACAACCCGGCAGTGGCCATTCCGGCTCCGATCGTGCGCAAGTACTGAGAGCCTTCAGATCATCGGAAACGAAAAGGCCGGCTTCACGCCGGCCTTTTCTTTTGCACGTCAGGTTCTCCTGGGTTTCAGGATTTTGCCAGGACGTAGGTGCCCGGCGCGTCGCAGAGGGGTGCGAGCTTGCCGCCGCCGGGCTCGCGGGCCTTCACCATGCGGGGCGCCTGCTCCTTGATCCACGAGAACCAGTAGGGCCACCATGTGCCGGGCGTTTCGGAGGCGTTCTTCATCCAATCCTCGAGCTCGCCTTCCACAGGGCCGCCCGTCCAGAACTGATACTTCGGCTTGTTGGTAGGGTTGACCACGCCGGCAATATGACCGGACCCGGCGAGCACGAAGTCGACCGGCCCGCCGAAGGACTTGGAGCCCAGGAAGACGGAGCGGGCAGGGGCGATATGGTCCTCTTTCGTCGCAAGGTTGAAGATCGGCACCTTCACCTTCTTCAGATCGAGCTTGATGCCGCCGATCTCCATCTCGCCCTTGGCGAGCTTGTTGTCGAGATAGCAGTTGCGCAGGTAGAAGGCATGGTTCGCCGCCGGCATCCGGGTCGAGTCCGCGTTCCAGTAGAGCAGATCGAACGGGTAGGGCGACTGCCCCTTCATGTAGACGTTGACCACGTAGGGCCAGATGAGATCGTTCGGCCGCAGCATGTTGAAGGCGTTGGCCATGCGCGATCCCTCGAGATAGCCTCGCGCCTTCATGTCCGCTTCGAGGCTCTTGATCTGCTCTTCGTCCGCGAAGACCTTCAGATCGCCCGCATGGGTGAAATCCACCTGCGCGGTGAAGAAGGTCGCGCTGTCGATCCGCTTGTCGCGGGTGGCCGCCATATAAGCCAGGGTGACCGCCAGGAGCGTTCCGCCGACGCAATAGCCGATGGCCGTCACCTTCTTCTCGCCGGTCGCCTCCTCGACGGCGTCGAGGGCGGCGAAGATGCCCTCGCGCATGTAGTGCTCGAAGCTTTTCTCCGCGTGGACTTCGGCCGGGTTGACCCAGGAGATGCAGAAGACGGTCAGTCCCTGCGAAACCGCCCACCGGATGAAGCTCTTCTCCGGGTTCAGGTCGAGGATGTAGAACTTGTTGATCCAGGGCGGCACGATCAGAAGCGGGCGCTTGAGGACCTTGTCCGTCGTGGGTGCGTACTGGATCAGCTCCATCAGCTCGTTGCGGAAGATCACCTTTCCCGGCGTCGTGGCGATGTTGCCGCCGACCTTGAACCCGGTCGGGTCCGATTGCCGGATCTTCAGCTCCCCCGATCCTGCCTCGATATCCTCGGCCAGCATGGACATGCCGCGGGCCAGATTGGCGCCGTTCTGCTGAAGCGTCTCCCGAAGGAGCTCGGGATTGGTCAAGAGAAAATTCGACGGCGAAAGGGCGCTGGAGATCTGCTTCAGGTAGAACTGCGCCTTATGGCGGGTGCGCTCGTCGACGCCCTCCGCATCCTCCACGAGATCCTCCGCCCAGCGGGAGGTGATGAGGTAGGCCTGCTTCAGGAAGTCGAAGAGAGGATTGTTGGACCATTCCGGGTCGCGGAAGCGGTTGTCCTTCGGCTCCGGCTCCGCGACCGGCTCGGCGGGTTCGCCCTGCGCGCGCTTGAGGGTCGAGGTCCAGAGGTCGAGAAACTGGGTGCCGAGACGTGTCTGCGCCTCGAGCGCCTTCTGCGGGTCGGTCATCCAGGCTTCGGCCACCGGGCCGAACGCCTTGACCATCTCCTGCGCGTCGGCGGCGAGCCCCGGCTTGGGTTGTCCGTTCTCCAGAGGCTTGAGATAGGCGGCGGTTGCCTTGCCGGCGCCTTCGATGAAAAGGGCAACGTTGCGGGACAACTCCTCGAAATCCGGAGTTGGGGTCTTTGCCTTTCCTTCGTCGAGCATTTTGCTCATAAGGCGATCTCCCTGCGTCCCACCGCCATTGCTCATGAGCCGCATTTCCGACATTTTAGCGTTCGAAGCATCGGATAAGCCAGAGCTATGTCATCTTTGTTGAGCCTGAAAATGCGTTTTACGACTAAAGCTTTACTCACCGGTCGCGCCGCCGCGGTGGGTTTTACGGCGCTTCTCGTTGCCAACGCTGCAGGCTGTGCCGACGGTTCCAACCCCACACGGGACCTTTTCGCGGCGGTGGGGGCCGGGCCGAAGACCGCGCCGACCCCGGATTTCGTGACAAGCTCCAGGCCAGAGACACTTGATTACATGCCCGTCGGCACGTCCCAGCCGGGACGCAGCACGCCGGCCAGAACGGCGGAGGAGGTCAAGGCCGCCGAGGCCGAGCTCGACGCCCTGCGGGCCCAGAACGAAGCCAAGGGCGCAGCCGCCGCCGAACTGGGCGGCACCCCGGCGCCGAAGCCTGTTCCGCTCCCGAAAACCCGCTAGCCCGATACCCGAACGAGCCTTTTCCCCTCGAGGACCAGAACCATGACGGATTTCTACCGTATCAAGCGTCTTCCCCCTTACGTCTTCGAGCAGGTCAACCGCATCAAGGCCGCCGCCCGGGCCAATGGAGCCGATATCATCGACCTCGGGATGGGCAATCCCGACATGCAGGCGCCCCAGCACGTGATCGACAAGCTGTTGGAGACGGTCGGCAAGCCGCGCACGGACCGTTACTCGGCCTCCAAGGGCATCACCGGCCTCCGCAAGGCGCAGGCCGCCTATTACGAGCGCCGCTTCGGCGTGAAGCTCAACCCGGACACGCAGGTCGTCGCCACCCTCGGCTCGAAGGAAGGCTTCGCCAACATGGCGCAGGCGATTACGGCGCCCGGCGACGTGATCCTCGTGCCCAATCCCAGCTACCCGATCCATGCCTTCGGCTTCCTCATGGCAGGCGGCGTGATCCGCTCCGTGCCTGCCGAGCCGACGCCGGACTTCTTTCCCGCGGCCGAGCGGGCAGTCGCGCATTCGATCCCCAAGCCCGTCGCCCTCGTGGTGTGCTATCCGTCGAATCCGACCGCTTACGTTGCGTCCCTCGATTTCTACCGGGACCTCGTCGCCTTCGCGAAGAAGCACGAGCTGATCCTGCTGTCCGATCTCGCCTATTCCGAGGTCTATTTCGACGAGAGCAACCCGCCGCCTTCGATCCTGCAGGTTCCCGGAGCCATGGACGTGGCGGTCGAGTTCACCTCCATGTCGAAGACCTTCTCCATGGCCGGCTGGCGCATCGGCTTCGCCGTGGGCAACGAGCGCCTCCTGGCCGCCCTGGCGCGGGTGAAGTCCTATCTCGATTACGGCGCGTTCACGCCCGTGCAGGTGGCCGCCACCGCAGCCCTGAACGGGCCGGAGGACTGCATTCGCGAGATGCGCGCCGTCTACAAGCGCCGCCGCGACGTGCTGGTGGATTCCTTCGCCAAGGCCGGGTGGTCCATTCCGGCCCCCACCGCGTCCATGTTCGCCTGGGTGCAGATCCCGGAAAAGTTCAGGTCCATGGGCAGCCTCGAGTTCTCGAAGCTCCTGGTGGAGAAGGCCGACGTCGCCGTCGCTCCCGGCATCGGATTCGGCGAACACGGGGACGACTACGTCCGAATCGCTCTCGTGGAGAACGAGCAGCGCATCCGGCAGGCCGCGCGCAACATCCGCCGGTTCTTCGATTCGGCCGATCAGACGCTCCACAACGTCGTACCCATGGTGCGGGCCCGCTGAGCGGGATTTTGCCTTGCCGCGAAAGCGGTCCGCACATGGACATGCAACCCTGGCAGTCGTAAAGAGCAACGCGATTGTCAGAGGGAGCTGCTGTTCGTGACACGTCCTTTTCGGGTGGGTATTGCCGGCCTCGGCACGGTTGGCGCATCGGTCATCCAGATCCTCGACCGGCAGAACCAGGTCGTGGCGGAGCGGGGCGGGCGCCCGGTTGAGGTGGTGGCGGTCTCCGCCAGGGACAGGGCCAAGGATCGCGGCTTCGATCTCTCCCGATACACGTGGTTCGACGACCCGGTGGAACTCGCCAGGTCCGGCGACGTGGATTGCGTGGTCGAACTGGTGGGCGGGGCGGACGGCGCTGCCCGGCAGGTCGTCGAGACTGCTCTGTCCCATGGTAAGCACGTGGTCACGGCCAACAAGGCGCTGCTCGCCAAGCACGGCTCGGCGCTCGCCGAACTCGCGGAGGGCAAGGGCGTGTCCCTTGCCTTCGAGGCTTCCGTCGCGGGCGGCATTCCGGTCATCAAGACCTTGCGGGAGGCTTTGCCGGGCAACAAGGTTTCCCGCCTCTACGGCATTCTCAACGGCACCTGCAACTACATCCTCTCCCGGATGGAGCTCGAAGGCCTGACCTTTGCGGAGTGCCTCAAGGATGCGCAGCGCCTGGGTTATGCCGAGGCCGATCCCACCTTCGACGTGGAGGGCTTCGATACGGCCCACAAGCTCGCCGTCCTGACGAGCCTCGCCTTCGGTTCGAAGATCGACGCGGAGGCGATCTACGTGGAGGGCATCTCGTCGATCACGCCGCTCGACCTCGCCATGGCCCAGGAACTCGGCTTCCGCATCAAGCTCCTGGGCGTCGCCGAGCGCACGGAGACGGGCATCGAGCAGCGCGTCCATCCCACGATGGTGCCCAAGACCTCGTCCATCGCGCAGGTGATGGGCGTCACCAACGCCGTCACCATCGATGCGGACGCGGTGAAGGAGCTGACCCTGATCGGCCCCGGCGCGGGCGGCGACGCGACCGCGTCGGCCGTGGTCGCGGACATCGCCGATGTGGCCCTCGGGAAGGGCGGGGCTCCCTTCGGGCGGCCCGTGGCTTCGCTCGAAGCGGCCCCCAGGGCGCCCATGCAGCGTCACGAGGGCGGCTACTACATCCGCTTCACGGTGCATGACCGTCCCGGCGTGGCGGCCGGCGTCGCGACGCGGATGGCGGAGGCCGACATCTCCCTGGAGAGCATTCTCCAGAAGCGTTCCGAGACGGCCGCGACCAAGGACCCGCACGGTCGCTCCGGCGCACCCGTCTCGCTCGTTCTCATCACCTATGCGGCCACCGAGGCTTCGATACGTTCGGCTGTGGATAAGATCTCCAGGGATGGTCTTATTGCCGAGCCGCCCCAAGTCATCCGCATCGAACGAGAGTAACCCCATCACGCAGAGCCTCAGGCTCGCAGAGTACCGTCAAAGGGAGACGACACGTCCATGTCGCAAGGCATTACCGTCCAACCGGGCCAGATCATCGAGCGAATCCTGACCCTGGAACTTGTCCGCGTGACCGAGCGCGCGGCCGTCGCGTCGGCAAGGCTGCGCGGGCGCGGCAACGAAAAGGCCGCCGACCAGGCTGCCGTGGACGCCATGCGCCGGGAGCTCAACAAGCTGCCCATCGACGGCACGGTGGTGATCGGCGAGGGCGAGCGCGACGAGGCGCCGATGCTCTTCATCGGCGAGAAGGTGGGCAACAAGCAGGGCCCGAAGGTGGACATCGCCGTCGACCCGCTCGAGGGCACCACGCTCTGCGCCAAGGACATGCCGGGCTCCATCGCCGTGATGGCCATGGCCGAGGCCGGAACCCTCCTGGCCGCACCCGACGTCTACATGCACAAGATCGCGGTCGGTCCGGGCTATCCGACCGGCGTTGTGGATCTGGATGCCCCTCCCGAGGAAAACATCCATAATCTCGCCAAGGCGAAGGGCGTGAAGCCCAATCAGATCACTGCGCTGGTGCTCGATCGTCCGCGTCATGCCGACCTGATCGCCGCCATCCGCAAGACCGGCGCCGGCATCCGTCTCATCTCCGACGGCGACGTGGCGGGCGTGATCTTCACGACCAAGCCGGACGAGACCGGAATCGACATCTATCTCGGCATCGGCGCCGCTCCGGAAGGCGTACTCGCGGCAGGCGCGCTGCGCTGCATCGGCGGCCAGATGCAGGCGCGCCTGATCCTCGACACGGAGGAGAAGCGGTCCCGCGCACTCCAGATGGGCGTCACGGATCCTCACCGGAAATACGACATGACCGATCTCGCCCGCGGCGACGTCATCGTGGCGGCGACCGGCGTCACGGACGGCGCGCTCATCAAGGGCGTGAATTTCGGCAAGGACGTGATCACGACCGAAACCGTCGTGTACCGCTCCGCGACCGGCACCGTCCGCCGCATCTACGGCGAGCACCGGGAGCTGTCGAAGTTCCATCTGGATTGAGCCGCGAACGGGCTCCCCTTCCGCAGGGGAGCCTGCTTCTATGCCTTGGGCCGGACAAAAGCAGCCGGCACGACTCGCGAAGGGGGCAGTTTCCATGGCCGAGACACAGCAGAACGGAATCCATATACGTCCCTTCCGTTCCGAGGACCGTCAGGCCTGGGAGCCGCTCTGGCAGGGATACCTTACCTTCTACAAGACGTCGCTGACGCCCGAGGTTACGGAAACGACGTGGCAGCGGCTTCTCGACCAGGCCGAGCCGATGCACGGGCTTGCCGCTGTTCTCGACGGCCGCGTCGTCGGCATCGTCCATTACCTCTATCATCGCTCCACATGGACGGTCGGAAATTATTGCTATCTCCAGGATCTCTTCACCTCCGAGGAGGCGAGGGGCCGGGGCGTCGGGCGGGCCCTGATCGAGGCTGTGTACGAGAAGGCGCAGGCGGATGGGGCGAGCCGGGTCTACTGGCTGACGCACGAAACGAACACATCCGCACAGGCCCTTTACGAGAAGGTCGCGGCGCGCAGCGGCTTCATTCAATACCGCAAGGTGTTTTGACCACATTTCGGGTTAATCTCGGCGCGTGACCGAATCAGCTCCTCTTCATCTTCCACGCCCGTTCCTGGGCGTGAGCAGTTCCGCCCTGGGCCGCACCTGGGTCGAACGATGCACGGCCGCTCAAGGAACCATAGCGCTCGCCATCGCCCAGACCCACGGTCTGGCCGACGTGCTGGCCCGGGTGCTGGCCGGGCGCGGCGTCGGAATTCACGAAACGCAAGGCTTCCTGAATCCCCGCCTGCGGGATCTCATGCCCGATCCTCACGTCCTCACGGACATGGAGAAGGCCGCCTCACGTCTGGCCGACTCGGTGATGCGCCGGGAGAAGGTGGCGATCTTCGGCGATTACGACGTGGACGGGGCCTGCAGCGCGGCTCTTCTGGCCGAATATCTGCGCAGCTGCGGCGTTCCGTACCTGATCCACATTCCCGACCGGATCACGGAAGGCTACGGGCCCAACGTGGACGCGATCCGGGGCCTGAAGGAGCAGGGGGCCGAAATTCTCGTCACGGTCGATTGCGGCACCGCCAGCATCGAACCGCTGGCGGAGGCAAAGCGGCTCGGGCTCGATTCTCTCGTTCTGGATCACCACCAGGCTCCTGCGGAACTGCCGGACGCCCTCGCCATCGTCAATCCGAACCGCCAGGACGACCTTTCCGGCCTCGGGCACCTCTGCGCGGCCGGCGTCGTCTTCCTGTTCCTGGTTGCGCTGAATCGCTCCTTGCGCGCCAAGGGGTTCTTCAACGGCAGGCCAGAGCCCGATCTCCTGGCGAGCCTTGACCTGGTCGCCCTGGCCACGGTTGCGGACGTGGTGCCTCTGACCGGCCTGAACCGGGCCTTCGTACGCCAGGGGCTCACGATCATGCGCAGCCGGCGCCGTGCCGGCCTGGCGGCGCTGTTCGACGCGGCCGGCTTGGCCGGTGCCCCGGAATGCTGGCATCTCGGCTACCTCGTCGGCCCCCGCATCAATGCGGGCGGACGCATCGGCGACGCCGCCCTCGGGTCGAAGCTTCTTCTCACGGAGGATCCCTCGCAGGCCGCGCAGCTGGCAGCCGAACTCGACCGGCTGAACCGGGAGCGGCAGGCCATCGAAGTGGCGGCCGTCACGGATGCCGAGGCGCAGGCCCTGTTCGCCATGGAGCGGGCTCCGGACCTGCCGGTGGTGATCACGGCCTCGCCGGAATGGCATCCGGGTGTCGTCGGGCTGATCGCGGCCCGGACGAAGGAGCGCTTCCGGAGGCCCGCCTTCGCGTTCACCCTCAATTCCGACGGGACGGCCACCGGCTCCGGCCGTTCGGTCCCCGGCGTGGATCTCGGGTCCGTGGTGAGGGCGGCCGTGGATGCCGGTCTCGCCATCAAGGGAGGCGGCCACACCATGGCGGCCGGGGTCACGATCCTGGCCGCCGAGCTGGAGCGTTTCCGCGCCTATGTCAGCGAGAGGTTGGCCGATCCTGTCAGCACCGTCCGTCTCAACGATCATTTCCCGGTCGATGCCACCCTGACCGCCGGCGGGGCCCAGCCCAGCCTTGTCGCTGCCCTGGAGCGGGCAGGACCGTTCGGCTCGGGGCAGCCGGAACCGGTTTTCGTCTTTCCCCAGCATCGTCTCGTCGAGGCGCGGGAGGTCGGCAGCGGAGGCCATGTCCGCGTGAAGCTGCGTGGCGGCGACGGGTCCATGATCGGGGGAATCGCCTTTCGTGCCGCCGGGCAGCCCCTGGGCATCGCACTCTCAAATGCCATCGGGAACAGCCTCCACCTGGCCGGGACCCTGTCGGTCGACCGGTGGGGTGGAAACGAAAAAGTCGAGGTTCGCCTCATGGATGCGGCAAAGCCCGAATAAGTGCTCCTTTAGCGCTTGCCGTGCGGAAAGAACCCATCTATATGTCCGCCCACTTCGGCGGCACTGCCCCGATCAAGCGGCCTTCGTCTATCGGTTAGGACACCAGCCTTTCACGCTGGGAAGAGGGGTTCGATTCCCCTAGGCCGCGCCACCCCCTGATCCTCAAAAATATCTCTTTGAATCGCCCGGACGGGAACTAAGCTAGGTTTCCTCCATTCGTGGGTGATATCGATCTTACCCCCTTCCGACGCTGGACTTCCATGCCGCGCTTTTTCTTCAATATCCGGGACGGCTACGACCTCGACGAGGACGAGGAGGGAATCGAGCTGCCCGACCTCGAGGCTGCCCGAGCCGAGGCGCTCGCGACCGTGGAGGAGCTCCGCGATCAACTGACGGATGCCGGCAATATCGAGCTCGAAATCACCGACGAGACGGGGCGGCGCCTCCTGACGGTGCCGTTCTTCCGTGGCCGGGGCGGTCGGCGCTGAGCGACGTCGGCTCTAGGGAGCCGGAGCCTGTTCGAAGGCCCTGAACGCCTCGCGCTTGAGGGCTGCCGGCTCTTCGAGATAGCGCGGCGAGTGGTGAAAGACGTTGAGCTCCCTGACCCGTGCCTTCAAGGCCAGCTCGCCCGCCTGCCGCGCAGTCAGGTGCTTGGAAGCCGAGGCGAGGGCATGGTCGCGATCCAGAAAAACGGCCTCGATGAAAAGCTGGTCGGCCTCCCGTGCGAGAAACAGGATCTTGTCCCGGTTTTCCTCCGTGAATGCCGCATCGGTCACATAGGTGACGACTTGGCCCGGCCCGACGAAGAAGAGCCTGTCGACGAGGTCCCTCAGAACGATGCTCCCCACGCCCGGCACCGGAACCTCGGCATCCTGAACGCCTGAGCGGATCAGGGTTTTCGCTTCGCTGAGCCAGGGCCCCTTCGGCAGCCCGAGGCCTTCGAGAACTCCGCGGCGGACATTCACGCGCAGGGTTTCCCTCAGGCTGAAGGCCAGAGAGGCGATGCCGTGATCGAGCGCGGCGGCTTCGATGTGGAAGTCGTCTTCCTTCAGGACGACACGTTCCGGAAGGTCAGGACAGGCCACCTCGTCGCGCTTGAAGACATCTCGGGCCCTGAAGATTGCAGCGCGGTCCACCCGCGCATCCCGGAACTCGCTCACGTGAAGCCAGAAATCCACGGAGGTTTCGTCGAGGAGATTCCAGGTGAAGCCCTGGAGCCTGTGCTCGACGCGGTCGATGAAACCCGGCGGGCCGAGCAGATGGAGCGGGCCTGGACGATGGAGACACAGGCGCAAGAGCCGGTCGAAGCCCGCGAAATGATCCACATGCGTGTGCGACACGAAGACGTGGCTGACGCGCATGAGCTCGCGCGAGGAGAGGGGCGTCAGATCGCCCAGGTCGAACAGGATCGCCCGGCGACCGTAGCGGAAATCGATATAGAGTCCTGGGTCGTCGAAAGGGCCATTGATCAGCCGTGGTTGGACCAGCCAGCTCATCCGGTCCGCAGGCCGCGCCAAGCGGCGGCGAAGTCGTCCGCATTCCGTCGGATGTCCTCGACGGACATGCTCGGCGTGAACAGGGCCGAACCCAACCCGAAACCGTCTGCGCCGGCTTGAACGTAGGCTTTCATCGTGTCGGGCCTGATGCCGCCCACCGGAATGACTATGGCGTCCTTGGGCAGAACGGCTCGCCATGCCTTGACGACAGCCGGAGGCGTCGCCTCGGCCGGAAAGATCTTGATGCCGTCGGCGCCCGCCTTCAGGGCGGCGAAAGCCTCGGTCGGTGTCGCGACGCCCGGGGTGCAGATGAGACGAAGCTCTTTGGCGCGCTTGATCACCTCGGTATCCGCGTGCGGCATCACGATCAGCTTTCCGCCGGCGTCGAGGACGCCGTTGACCAGATCCGGCTCGAGCACCGTGCCGGCCCCGACGAGGACATCCTGCGGCAGGGTCTTCGCCATGATCTCGATGCTGCGGAAGGGCTCCGGCGAGTTCAGGGGGACCTCGATGATCCGGAAACCGGCTTCGACCAGGGCATGGCCGACCCGCTCGGCATTCTCGGGCTTGAGGCCCCTGAGGATCGCGATCAGGGGCAGGCCGGTCATGAAATCCCGCAATATCAAAGTAAGCATCCCTCTCGTTCGGCTCGGACGGCAGACGTTGGTGCCAATCTATCCCCACCCCCGTCAACTCGTCCGCCGGCTTTTGGTTTGACGGGCCGGGAGCGGATGGAACGGTCAAGCATGGAATTGCCTCCATCCCCGGTGGTACGATAAGACGCGCCAGTCTCCCGCGGCTCCCACGGATCCCTGACGGGCGCCTATAGTGTCGAGAGGGAACATGAAGTCGCCTGCGAAGCCGCTCAGCCGCAACGTCAAGGACACCCTCGACCGGATCGACCTTTCGATTCTCGAAGCGCTTCGGCACAGCGGGCGCATGACCTATCAGGCGCTGTCCGAGCGGGTGGGGCTGTCCGCCCGGCCTTGCCTGGAGCGGGTGAAGCGTCTCGAACAGAAGGGCGTCATTCGCGGCTACACGGTCCTGGTGGAGCCCTCGGCCCTGGGGCACGACATCATCGCGCTCGCCGGAATCAGTATGCGCGATCCCTCGGCTGCGGCCCGGCAGCGCCTGGAGCGGGCACTGATCGCCCACACGGCCGTGGTCGAGCTTCAGGTCGTGAACGGGGAATACGACTATATCGCCCGCATCGTTGCGCCGTCGCTTGCGGAATACGAGGCGCTGACCGATGCCTTTCTGGCCGATCCGAGCTTCGGAATCGGCCGCATCCACACCACCTTCGTCCTGAAGACTCTCAAGAGCTTCGAGGGCTATCCGGTCATGAACAGCCGGGATCGTGCCTAAGGGGCGCCCGAACGACAGAATAGGCTGTTCCCTCCACGGATTTTGACGCCAACGGGATCGAGGCCTTTCTAAGCTTATCCATGGAGGAACCCATGGACTGCATCACGCTCGAAAAGAAGGTCACCGCCGCCAACTACGATCCGCTGCCCGTCGTCCTGAGAGACGCCAAGGGCGTGTGGGCGACCGACACGCAGGGGCGGCGCTACCTGGATATGATGAGCGCCTATTCGGCGGTCAGCCTGGGACACGCCCATCCCCGCATTCTGAAGGCCATGGCGGAGCAGGCAGCAAAGCTTGCCGTCACCAGCAGGGCCTATCACACCGAACTTCTCGGCCCCTTCCTGGAAAAGCTGGTCCAGGTGACCGGCCTCGACATGGCTCTGCCCATGAATACGGGCGCCGAAGCCGTCGAGACCGCCATCAAGGCCGCCCGCCGCTGGGGCTATCGCTTCAAGAAAGTTCCGAAGGACCGGGCGGAAATCATTGTTGCGGAAGACAATTTCCATGGCCGTACGACGACCATCGTCGGCTTTTCCTCGGATGCGTCCTACCGGGAGGATTTCGGCCCCTTCGCGGGCGGCTTCAAGCTCGTTCCTTTCGGGAATGTTCAGGCGATTGCCGACGCCATCACCGAGAACACCTGTGCCGTTCTGATCGAACCCATCCAGGGCGAGGCGGGGATCGTGGTGCCGCCGGAGGGCTATCTGCGCGAGCTTCGCGCCCTCTGCGACAGGCATAATGTTCTGCTGATCCTGGACGAGGTGCAATCCGGCCTGGGCCGAACCGGACGCTGGTTCGCGCATCAGCACGAGGACATCCGGCCCGATGGCCTGATCCTCGGAAAGGCCCTCGGCGGCGGGGTCTATCCCGTCTCGGCCTTCGTGGGCACCCGCGAACTGATGAGCGTCTTCGATCCCGGCTCCCACGGCTCCACCTTCGGCGGCAATGCCCTGGCGGCAAGGATCGGATTGGAGGCTCTTGCCGTTATCGAGGAGGAGCGCCTCGTCGAGCGGAGCGCCGAGATGGGCGACTATCTCCTGGCGAGGCTCCGGGAGATGCGGAGCAACATCGTGAAGGAGGTCCGTGGAAGGGGCCTCTGGGTCGGCGTGGAGGTCGACACGAGCGTCGTCTCCGCCCGAGCCGTCTGCGACGCGCTTTTGGCCCATGGGGTCCTTTCGAAAGACACCCACGGCACCGTGCTGCGCTTCGCACCGCCCCTCACGATCAGCCGCGAGGAGATCGATTGGGGAATGGAACGTATCGAGCGGGTTTTCGCCCGCGCCATTCATTGAACCGAAGGACCGGATTTCATGGCTCAGAACCTGAAAAAGAAGGTGGACCAACCAAGCAGGGCGGAGCGTCTGGAGGCCTACCAGCCGCTCTCCGGAATGGTGGTGCCGCGCTTCGCCGGCATCTCCACCTTCATGCGGCTGCCCTATCTCGCCCCGACCCAGGCGCCGGGGGAGATCGACATCGCGCTCCTGGGTATTCCGTTCGACGGCGCGACCACGAACCGGCCGGGCACGCGACTGGGGCCGCGGCAGGTTCGGGAGGCTTCCTCGCTCATGCGCCTCGTGAACTACGGCACGCTGGTGGCGCCCTACGACCTTTGCGCCTGCGCGGACGTGGGCGACGTTCCGGTCAATCCCATCGACGTGCAGGATACCCTGCGGCGCATCGAGGCGGAGGTGTCCTACCTGCATCAGGGCGGCGTGACGCCCCTGTCCATCGGCGGCGACCACATCATCTCCTATCCGATCCTGCGCGCCCTGGGCGGCTCACAGCCTCTCGGGATGATCCATATCGATGCGCACAGCGACACCGGCGACACCTATTTCGGCGGTCAGAAGCTCACGCACGGCACCCCGTTCCGCCGGGCGATCGAGGATGGCGTGCTCGATCCCAAGCGCATGGTGCAGATCGGCATCCGCGGCACGATGTATTCCGCCGACGAGCGCGATTGGGCGCTCGAGCAGGGGATCCGCATCATCGACATGGAAGAGGTGGTGGAGAAGGGGATTCCCTATGCCATCGCCGAGGCCCGCCGGGTCGTCGGTACGGGGCCGACCTACTTCACCTTCGACATCGACTCCATCGATCCGGCCTTCGCGCCCGGCACCGGAACGCCGGAGATCGGCGGCTTCACGAGCCGTGAGGCCCTCCAGCTCGTGCGCGGGTTCCGCCATCTCAACCTGGTCGGCGCGGACATGGTCGAAGTCTCGCCGCCCCTCGACCAGTCGGGCGGCACCGCGCTGGTGGGCGCCTCCATCGCCTTCGAGCTTCTGTGCCTCCTGGCCGAGGCTCGCTCCGAGCGCGGCGAAACGCGCCTGAACGTGGTCGGCTCTTAAGGAGCTCTCTGCAGGCATTGCTGCGCGGCCCTTGAAACCCGGGTCCTGTCCTCGGCATCGACATTGTTGCCGAGGATCTTCTGCCAGACATCCGTCTGCCGCAGGTTGTCCACGATGCAGGAGCACATCGAGCGGCAAAGGGCCGGCTGCCCGTTCTGCTGAACGCAGTTCGCTTCGCACTCCGCCAGGAAGGGCCGGGCTTCCGCCGCCGGGTTGGGGCCGACGATCTGGAGCACCCCATAGAGGATCCCCAACAGCACGATCTGGTGGATCAGATAGATGGGCAGGCTCTTGCGCCCGGCCCAGACGAGGCCCCTGGACAGCCCGTTCTCCGCACGCCAGCGGGCAAGCCCCATCGTCTCCTTGAGCGGGAGAAGGACCTTTCCGGCGGCGACGCCGATCAGCACCATGCCGAACCAGGGAAAGATCGGAACGTAATCGTTGGTGACGGGCTCCTCGGCGCCAAGGCCGAGCCAGTCGAGCCACGGGTGGTCGAGGGCCGGACTGGTGAAGAGCGCCGGAGCCGCCAGGCAGAAGAGCGCCGCCAGGAACGTGAGAGCGGGATGGAGCCTCAGGAAGGGCAGGGCGAGCACGCTCGACACGGCGATGCAGTGCAGGATGCCGAAGAAGATGTAGCTCTGGGGAAAGGCGAAGAACGTCGCCAGGGTGATCGCCAGGGCCGCGCCTCCCACCCGCATCAGCCGCCGGAGAAACGAGATGCCGCGGAAGCCCTGGACATGAGCCAGGGCGAGCCCGACCCCCGCCAGCAACAGGAAGGACCCTGCGATGGCGCGCGCGAACCAACGCCAGGCCGGAACCTGGAGGATGCTCGTCTCGATCAGTTTGAGAAAACTCAGATCCCAGCTGAAGTGGTAGACGATCATGGCGCAGATCGCGACGCCGCGGGCAACGTCGATGGCGTCCCACCTTTGGGAGGCGGCGGCATGGGCCTGAATGCTTCGAGCGGTCACGTCTTCCGGTCCGTTGATCCTGGGGCGGGGAGAGTGTGACGTCTCCGGCGCTCCTTCCTATATAAGCTTCATGACCGATACCCTTGCCGCGTCAATCGCTGCCCTCAAGGAAATGGTTGATGAAGCCGGCCTCATCGCCGGCTTTACGGGAGCGGGCATTTCCACCGAGAGCGGGGTGCCCGACTTCCGCTCGCCCAACAGCCCTTGGAAGCGCAATACGCCGATCCCTTTCGAGCTCTTCCTGAGCAGCGAGGAGGCGAGGCGGGAGGCGTGGCGGCGGAAATTCGCCATGGACGATCTCTATCGAGGCGCTCGCCCCAACCGGGGACACCTCGGGCTGGCGTCTCTGGTCACATCCGGACGGATGCCGGCGGTGGTCACCCAGAACATCGACGGACTGCATCAGGCATCGGGACTGGCCGATCACGAGGTCATCGAGCTGCACGGCAACGGAACCTATGCGAAGTGCCTGACCTGCGAACGGCCTCACGAGTTGAGCTGGATCCGGTCGCAGCTCGAGGAGCACGGGAACCCGCCCCCATGCCGGGCCTGCGGCGGCATCCTGAAGTCGGCGACGATCTCCTTCGGGCAGGCCATGCCTCGGGAGCCCATGCGCCGGGCGCAGAAGCTCGCCCTGACGTGCGACCTCTTTCTCGTGGTCGGGTCCTCCCTGGTGGTTCATCCGGCTGCGGCCTTTCCGGCCGTGGCCAAGGAAAACGGCGCAAGGCTCGCGATCCTGAACCGCGACCCCACTCCGCTCGACGGGATTGCGGACCTGGTGGTCCGCGAAGATATCGGGGCCGTGCTGTCGGCTTTTATTGCAGGAAAATGAGACGCTTAGGAATCCTGCGGAAAAAACGTGCCTCCTGGAAGCGCGTTTCTGGCTTCCCCTGACTCAGGACGATGTTATCCTCTCGTTAAGAATCTGGTTTCTGATTCGAGTCTGGGTTTTTTCATGACTAACGATTACGGCTCTAACTCATTCGCTCTTCGAGGAGAAACGGCTTCCTTCGACTCCGGTCGTCGGGAGGAGGCGCGCCCGGTCTCGGAGGAGAATTCGCTCGAACTCGTTCAAGTCAGCGGTCACATCAAGTGGTTCGACGTGGCCAAGGGCTTCGGATTCATCGTGCCCGACAACGGTCTGCCGGACATCCTGCTGCACGTGACCTGCCTGCGGCGGGACGGGTATCAGGCGGCGAATGAAGGAGCGCGGATCGTTGTCGAGGCGGTGCAGCGCCCCCGGGGACTCCAGGCCTTCCGGATCCTCTCCCTCGACGAGTCGACAGCCCTCCACCCCTCGGAGCTTCCGCTGCCGCGCACCCATGTTCAGGTGGTGCCGACCAGCGGGTTGGAGCCGGCGGTGGTCAAGTGGTTCAACCGACTGCGTGGCTTCGGCTTCCTGACGCAAGGTGAGGGGAAGCCCGACATCTTCGTGCACATGGAAACGCTGCGGCGCTACGGTATTGCCGAGCTCAAGCCCGGGGAGCAGGTCTTCGTGCGCTTCGGCGACGGCTCGAAGGGCCTGATGGCGGCCGAGGTTCGCCTAGCCGACATGTCCCTGCCGCACTCCCATTGATGAGCCGCAACGTGCCGCGCCTGCTCCGGGCCGTCGCCCTGACATGGGTCTTTTGCCTCGTGTTCGCGGGAGCGGTCTATGCCCAGGCCTTGGAGCCGCTGACCATCGTCCTGCAGAACGGCCAGAAGCAAAGCTTCCAGGTGGAGGTCGCCCGCACGGAGGCCGATCGCGCCCAAGGGCTCATGTTCCGGCGCTCCATGCCGGCCGACCAGGGCATGCTGTTCGATTTCGGGCGGGTCGAGCCGGTCTCCATGTGGATGCAGAACACCTACCTGCCCCTGGACATGCTTTTCGTCCGTCCCGACGGGTCCATCGCCCGGATCGCGGCCAATACGGAACCTTTGTCCACCCGCACCATTCCATCTGGCGAGCCGGTTTTGGCCGTTCTGGAGCTGAATGCCGGTACGGCAGCCCGTCTGGGGATCAAGGCCGGGGATCGGATCGAGCATCCCCTGTTCAAACGCTAGCGTTCTAGTGCTTGCTGACCCGGGGCTGCCGTGATAGCCAACACTTCTCGGTGACGAAGGCGGGGTGTAGCGCAGTCTGGTAGCGCATCTGCTTTGGGAGCAGAGGGTCGCGGGTTCAAATCCTGCCGCCCCGACCATCTCACCGGTGAAACATCAAGAGAGTGCCTGAACCCGATGTCCGCACGGATTTACAAGCCAGCCAAATCCGCAATGCAGTCCGGCATGGCCCGGACCAAGCAGTGGCTCCTGGTCTTCGATCAGGACAGGCCGCGTGAGATCGAGCCGCTCATGGGCTGGACGAGCTCGGGCGATACCCGCCAGCAGATTCGTCTCGGCTTCGACACGAAGGAAGAGGCCATCGCCTACGCGGAGCGCGAAGGCATCCCTTACCGGGTCGAGGAGCCGCACGAGGTCAAGCGGCGTACGATCTCCTATTCCGACAATTTCAAGTTCAATCGCGTCGAGCCCTGGACCCACTGAGGTCCAGCCTCGGACGAAGGCCCCGTAGCTCAGCTGGATAGAGCAACTGCCTTCTAAGCAGTAGGTCGCAGGTTCGAGCCCTGCCGGGGTCGCCACTCAAGAGCTTCCAGACTCATCGGGTTCACCCCGCCGACCGGATGGTCGCGGGGTGAACGAGTCAGAGGGCGTGGGCGCCCTTCCAGCCGTCCCGGCTTCCTTATGGCGGCCAGGGACCGGTTCAGTCCCCCGCTGCCAGAATGCCGTCACGTCCCGGATAAGCTGACGGTGCCGTACCCCTCAGCTTTGCCTGCGACGGTGGGCCGGACGATTGACGTCATAGGTCTGCTCACCTGCCTGGACCTGATGCGCCAGCAGGACGACCCGGTCACCGACCCGCACCTCGCGCCCGCGCGCGGTAATCTGCTGACCGTGCTGCAGGTTCGCGTCCATGCTCTGCGCGGAGCCGAGATCGACCAGAACGCGTTGACCGCCTTGCGTCTGAACGAGGGCGACCAGGTTCGGCTGATTGTGGCCGCGCACGTTCACCTGCCGGGTCCTGATGACGTTTCCGCGGACCTGGCGGTATTCGGGGCGCATCTGCTGCTGCTGAGAGCCGCTTCCGGGCCGTTGGACCTGAGCGCGCTGGTTGCCGGCCTGCACGTCAGTGACGAAGAAGACGAGGCGGTTTCCGACCCGCCCCGGGAAGCCGGAGACCCTGATCATGTCGTTGCGGCGGATGGGGATGTTCCTCAGGCCGCTAACCGGGCCGAGATCGACCAGTATGGCCCGGCCGCTCCTGGTCTGCATCAGAACGACGCCATGCGGTTCGTTGCCGTTTCGCTGCTGAACTTCCTTGAGAAGAAGAACTCGGCCGGTCATGCGTGACTGCTGGCTCGCATTCTGGTTCTGGGCCTGGCGTCGGGCCTGATTGTTGTCGGCGGACTGATTTCTCTGGCCGCCGAGCTGGGGCAGGTCGTACTGCTGGATCCCGACCTGGGGATTTTGCCTCTGCTGACCGCTCTGCTGGGTCTGCTGGTGGCCGCTCTGGGATTGGCCGGTGGTCTGCTGGCTTTGCTGGTTCTGGGGTGGCTGATTCTGCTGTGCCGCGACAGGCGCAATCATGAGCGCAAGCGCAGCGGATGAGGTTAGCAGCCTGTTCATCTTGAATCTCCTGTCAATGATGGGAAGCGAAGGCGTGGACGAGAGAGACGGGCGCCTCAGAACCAGCCGTCGTCCTCCTCGAGTTCACCTTCCTCGTAGTAGCCGCCGTAATCCTCGTAACCGCCGTAGATCCCTTCCTCTGCCTCTTCCTCCTCTTCGCCGAGACCGATATTCCCGTAATTGCCGTACCCGCCGGGGTAGTTGCCGCCATAGGAATCGTAGAACCAGTTGTCGTTCTCGGCGCCGCCCTCGTCATAGAGCCCCTCACCGATGCCGATGCCTTCCTCGTCGAATTGAGCGAGGGCAAGACTGGGCGTGAACAGGAGAGCTGAGGTAGCGACGACAATCAGTGGTCTTCGTAGTAGCTCAATCAGCGAATGGATCATGAGATTGATCTCCCGTGTTGTTCGGCTGACCGCGGGACAAGTTCAAGTCATGAGAGCGCCGGTGTCATGCCGGGTCGTGCGGGAATGCTCCCGTACCTGATAATGCGCGAAAATGCGGACAAAGGATCGGCCGATGGGGAAGGTCTGTACGGTAGCGCGCCTGAAAACGTTGAAAAACACCGCGAATCCGGCGTTTCAAACTGCCTGTCCGTGCCTTTCGAGGCCCTCGACGAACACTGCGCTCATTCCCCGTACGCCGGCGTACCGAAACTCGAATACCTGAGCGAGTTCAGTGAAACCACGGCACGCAGCGGGATTTGACAGGCTGCAGGCGCATCTCTGCCGGAATGCGAAGGCGCCTCATTCGCGGGAACGGAAGACGGATCATCTCAGGCACAGCAATCGAAACGGAAGGTGTGACATGAGGACGACCGGCATGTGGAAGGCAGCATCCCTTCCGAGCACGCTCCTTCTATCGGGAGCCGTCCTGGCTCAGTCTCTGGGTGGGGCCAAAGTCGAGGTGCGTCAAAAGCAGCCCTACGGCCGCTACCTGACCGACACCGAGGGGCGGGCGCTCTACATGTTCACGGCCGACAAGCCGGGCGAGAGCAACTGCTACGACCGCTGTGCCGCAGCGTGGCCGCCCTTTATCACCAGCGAAAAGCCGCGAGAAGGCGATGCGGTGAACTCTGCGATGCTCGACATCATGAAGCGCAAGGACGGCAAGCTGCAGGTGACCTACAACAGCATGCCTCTCTACTACTACGCCAATGACAAAGGGGCAGGCGCGACCACGGGACAGGATGTGAAGGGCAGTGGTGGCGAGTGGTATCTCGTCTCGCCCGAAGGCAAGCCGATCGAGGTCGAAGCGAAGAGTTGAGCGGTGATCCGCAGGTCCGGCATCCCTGCCCATGTGGAGCCGGATTCTCGATGAACAATATGGAGCGTAGCAATGCCGCGGGGGCACCGGTTCTGGAATCCTGAAAGCGCCCCGTCGGTGGGCTTCGTTCAGCATGTCCTCGTCGTCGCCGGAATCCTTTCGCTGATATACCTGCTCTGGCAGATCAGAAGCGCGCTGCTCCTGGTCCTGGCCGGCGTCATCGTGGCGGTGCTCCTCGTGGCCGCTGCAGAGCCGATCCGAAAACGGACGAAGCTTTCCAGACGATGGTCCCTCGGCCTGGCGGGCGGGGCGATATGCCTTGTTCTCGCGCTGTCTTTCTGGCTGGTCGGCAGTCAGGTTCAGTCGCAGTTGAGTGACCTCGCAAGCCGTCTGCCGCAGGCGCTTCAGTCCTTCGAGGACCGCTTGGCCGGAGTGCTTCCCAATATGGCGCCGAGCCAGGATGTGGCGGCGCAGAATGGCGCGGCCGCGCAGGGACAATCGAATCCGCAGGCCGCGCAGGAAAGTCAGGCAGATCGAGGCGGGAATCTCGATCTGCTCTCCCTGTCGAGGGATGTGGTCTCTCGGCTTACATCGTTCGGCGCAACGGCTCTCGAAGTGCTTGCCAATCTCGTTCTCGTTATCATCGCAGGCGTGTTCTTCGCGGCGGATCCGGGAATCTACCGCCGGGGAATCGTCAAGCTGTTCCCGCCAAGTCAGCACGAAAGGGTCGACGAGACACTGGGCGATTGCGGGGGTGCCTTGCGCAACTGGTTGATCGCGGAGCTCATCGCCATGGCGCTGGTGGCGGTTCTGGTCGGACTCGGCACATGGATCATCGGCCTGCCGGCGCCGCTGGCTCTCGCCCTCTTCGCAGGCCTGATGGAGTTCATCCCGATCGTCGGGCCGATCCTTGGTGCCGTGCCGGCCCTTCTCCTGGCCCTGACGCAGGGAACCACCTCCGTCCTGTGGACGCTCCTGCTGTTCCTTGCGATCCAGCAGCTCGAATCCAACGTGATCACACCATTGGTCCAGCGTCGGATGGTGAGCATCCCGCCCGCCCTTCTTCTCTTCGCCGTCCTGGCTTTCGGCCTTCTGTTCGGGCCGCTGGGCGTCGTGGTCGCGGCACCGCTGACCGTGGTCGTCTTCGTTGCCGTCAAGAAGCTGTACATTCGCGACACCCTCCACGAGGCTACCCCTGTGCCAGGAGAGAAGTAGGCAGGGACAATGGATTCTGCCCAGCCTCCGGGAAGGCCGCATTAAGGATCGGTCATGGAGCGGCAAGGATGCATCCATGGTCACGTCGCTACGGTAGTCGTGCCGGGCCAGATGAGGTGCTGTCCGCTGTTCGCGGCACCGGGCTTGGCCCACCGCAGAATCCTGAATCTTACTGCCGAATGCCCGGAGGAGATTTCCGATGATCCGCCGCCTCCTTTCCGTTCTCGTCGCATTGTACTTGGGTCTGCTTCCCACCCTTGCGCAGGAGGGTGAATGGCAGCATGGCCTCGCTCTCATGGGCGAGCCGAAGTACCAGCCGGGCTTCAGGCATTTCGACTATGTCAATCCGAACGCACCGAAGGGTGGGCTCGTGCGCTTCGGTGCTCAAGGCACCTTCGACAATCTCAACCTGGTGGTTGCCGGCGTGAAGGGTGAGCTCGAGGCCGGGATCAGCCAGATCTACGACACGCTCATGACTTCCTCAATGGATGAGGTCGGTACGGAGTACGGCCTCCTGGCTGAAGCCGTCCGCTACCCTGCCGACTATTCCTCCGTCACCTATCGTCTCCGGCCGGAGGCGCGCTGGCATGACGGCAAACCGGTGACGCCCGAAGACGTCATCTTCTCCTTCGAGGCCTTGAAGACCCATTCTCCGCTTTACGCCTTCTACTATCGAAACGTGGCGAAGGCCGAGAAGACCGGCGAGCACGAGGTCACCTTCACGTTCAACGAAACGGGAAACCGTGAATTGCCCCAGATCGTGGGTCAGCTCCCGGTCCTGCCGAAGCACTGGTGGGAAGCTACCGGCCCCGATGGGCGCAAGCGCAATATCGGCGAGACCACTCTCGAGCCGCCCCTGGGGTCGGGGCCCTACCGGCTGAAGAGCTTCGAAGCCGGTCGCACGGCCTCCTATGAACGGGTTCCGGATTACTGGGGCAAGGACCTCAACGTGAATCAGGGCCGAAACAACTTCGACGAGGTGCGCTACGAGTATTTCCGTGACGCCACGGTGCTCCTCGAAGCTTTCAAGGGAGATCGGATCGACTACCGCAGCGAGAACATCGCGCGCCAGTGGGCAACGGCCTACGACTTTCCTGCTGCCCGTGACGGCCGGGTGGTCCTTGAGGAGTTCCCGCTCCGCGCCATGGGTGTCATGCAGGCGCTGGTCTTCAACCTGAGGCGAGACAAGTTCAAGGACGAGCGCGTCCGTCGGGCCTTCAACCTCGCGCTCGATTTCGAGGATATCAACCGCACTCTCTTCTACGGACTCTACGACCGCATCGACTCGTTCTTCTTCGGCACGGAACTCGCCGCGACGGGTCTTCCCGAAGGGCAGGAGCTCGCCATCCTCAAGAGCCTGGGAGACAAGGTTCCTGCCTCGGTCTTCACGACGCCCTACCGCAATCCGGTGAATGGGACCAACGAGGCCGTGCGGGCCAACTTGCGGGAAGCCATGCGGCTTCTCGACGAGGCCGGGTACGAACTCAGGGGCGGGCGCATGGTGAACAAGACCACAGGCGAGCCGCTCACCGCCGAGTTCATCACTGCGGATTCGAGCTTCGAACGGGTCATACTGCCCTACAAGCAGGCGCTGGAGCGGATCGGCATCGGTCTCACGGTTCGGGTCCTGGATCCTGCACAGTATCAGAACCGGATACGGGCGTTCGACTTCGACCTCACGACCAATGTGTGGGCCCAGAGCCTTTCTCCGGGCAACGAACAGCGGGAGTATTGGGGATCCAATGCGGCCGACCGTCCGGGATCGCAGAATCTTGCGGGCATCAAGGATCCGGCCGTTGATGCGCTGATCGAGCGGATCATCTTCGCAAAGGATCGGGCCGAGCTGGTCGCAGCCACCAAGGCCCTCGACAGGGTGCTGCTCCACCACAACTACGTGGTGCCGCAGTGGTACTCCCTCGTGACCCGAACCGCCCGATGGAACCGGTTCGGTCGCCCGGAGAACCTGCCTCGCTACGGCGGCTCGGCTTTTCCGACGGTCTGGTGGTACGACCGAGCCCTGGCGGAGAAGGTCGGCACCGCCCGGTAGCGACGGATTCGGGCTGTGATTCTACCGGTGACGGCTGGAACCTCGCCGTTCTTTTGGCATACGAGGCAGTGCAATCTCGGTCCGCATCCGTACCGACGCCCAGAACGAACCCTCACCCGTCTGGTTGGTCCTCGGAGAGGGTTATTCCCGCTCATGTCAAATCCTTGAATGGGAGACGATCATGAGGCGAAGACAAATGACGGCTTTCGCAGCTGCGACGCTGATCGGGCTGATCGCATGTCCTTTGGCTCGTGCGGAGGTGCTCCTTGAAGATCAAGGGCTGTACGAGCAGCAAAGATGGAATGTCGGCAAACGCTATGACGATCTCGACAATCCTCGCGACGCTCCAGGCATCCTCACGCAGGGACGGGACCCGGCAAATCCTTCCGGGCCCGCAGTGGACGCTCAGGTGGAGCCAGATACATCGAGCAAGCCCCGGTAAAGCTGGACGGGGCGGGGGAGCCGAACGCCGCGATATGAAGCCCTCAGGGGCGCAATGAGTGCTGGAGAGTAGGATGTGGTGGAGAAGGAGACTATCTGATGATCGCGGGCGGTCCGGCGCCCGCGTGATTGAGACGAGCGCCGAGGCTCGGCAGGGTCCCAAGGGGCGGCCGGTCCTCATGGTTCTGGGAGGCAGCTTCGCTCTTCTCGGGCTCTATCTGGTGGGCATGATGGTTTGGGCGGTCGTGAGCGCGCCATCGAGCCCTCGTGAGGAGGCTGCCTTGTCGCGGCCAGCCGTCGTGGACGATCTTCGTCCGAGAACGGAGCCGGACCAGTCCGAGATCCCTCCGGCCAATCCGGCGTATCCTGTTCCGGTCGAGGACTAGCGCGTCGGGAGGAGCCATAAAGCTCGGTCGCTCCCGGCCGGTCACATAGACGCGTCATTACGGCCCTCGCAATAGGCAGGTGTCGGCACCAGCAGCCGTGCTGCGAGACCCAGGCAGGTCAGCAGGTAAACGAAACTGGCCGGCACGCCCATGATCAAGCCTGCCAGTTGTTGGTCGGACAGAGCATCAAGCCCCCACAGTTGCGAGGTTCCTTGGTACCAGGGATAGAGCAGCGCCGGGGAGAAGATGATTAACACGCTCAGGAATCCGCCATGGAGGAGCGTGAGGAAGCTTGCCGCAATCCCGCCCGGGATGGTTGTCGCGCTTCGTGCCGCAAACGCGATGCTCTGCCAGAACAGCATGGCGGTGGCGAAGAACGAGATGTGCTCGACCGAGTGAATGAACTCGTTGCGCAGCGCGGCCTCGAACAGCGCGGGAGCATGCCAGATCCAGAGAGCTGCGCCATGTAGGGCGGCGGCCGGGAGGGGGCGGATCAGGAAGGATGAGCGCCCCGCAATCTTGCGGAGGCCCGGGCTTCTGCCGAGAGCACGCCGTGCATTCTTCGGCAGCGACCAGGGCAGGGCCACGCCGGGGAGGCCGGCCAGCAGCAGGGGCGGTGCTACTCCAATCAGCAGGATATGTTGAACCATGTGGGCCGACAGCAGGGTGCCTCCGAGGGGATCGATCGGGGAGGCCAACGCGACGACGAGCGTCGCCCCACCAAGCGCATAGGAGGTGACGCGGGAAAATGAGATGCCGCGACCCGAACCGGCATGGCTCCAGATCCGCCAGACGCCGCATCCGTAGAGTGCGAACGCCAGGGCCAAGGAGACCACGATCCATGGTTCCGCGGACCAATGATGCCAGACATCGCCGGGATCTATCGGATCTCCATCCCCGTGCGCGAAGGCCGAACCGGCGGGAATGATAATCGCAACTGCCGCCGTGAGCGCCCTCATGACGGTTTTCTCACCCGCAGGGTGGGACTATCAAAGCGGGCAAGCCGTTCCAGGCGATGGCGACGAACGACAGGGCCGCAGTGGTGATCGTGGTATAGCGCATGAAGCCGTCGACCGGCTTCTCGTGCTGCGGAGCTCGCGCAGGGCCCCGGCGCCACAAGGCCAGCAGGAGAACTGCGACGACGCCGGCCAACGCGACCACGGTCGCTCCGGTGACGGTCAGGGGAACGATGCCGATCCCGAGATAGCTGAGTCCGACAAACTGCCGGGCGCAGGCGAGCGAGTTGAAGATGTAGACGAGGCCGAAATGGGCGCCCCAGATGAGAAGCCCACCGGTCATGAACAGCGATTTTCTGAGGAAGTCTGTATCGCCCATCGGATTATCCCAACAACCGCGGGAAGATGTGAACGACGAGAAGAGCGACGAGGCCCTGCGCCACCCCGTAGTGCCAGAACAGGTGGGTGTTGTCGAACGTCGAGCGCCGAACGCGATCAAGTCGCCCTGTGAGGGAGCGGACGATCGTATAGAGGCCCATGATCACAAGAACGGCGACGAAGAAGCCCTGCAGGGACGATAGAGTGTAAACCACCGCGCCATACCCGCTTTCCGAAGGACGAAGCCCTGTCGAGAGCTGCCCGAAGATTTCGAGGGCGACGCCCCCGACAAGCAGGGGAATGGCCGCCGCGAGGCCGAGACGTGTCGGCCAGGAACTGCGCTCCGGTACCCGGGACAGCCTTCTGCCCGCGAACCAGACGGAAAGGCTGCTCGCGACATAGAGCAGTGCCGCGCCTATGGGCCAGCCGATGGAAGGCAGCGCCGCCGCGGATGTCGGCCACATGCGCGGATTGACCGTCCAGAGGAAGAAATAGGAAAAGACGACGCAGCCGAAGACCATGCCTGCCACGATCATCAGGATGATCATCGCCCACCAGGAATGGTTCATCGGTCCCGTGACGTAGGTGGGAAGCATCAATCCGCCGCCGATATCGATTTCAGGCAGCCGCGCCGGACCCGGATCGCTGCTCCACAGCCAGCAGATGACGAAGACGATGGCGAGAACCCCGCAGATGAACGCGGGAATGTAGAGTTTGATCGTCAGGCCGATGAAGAAGGAAGCCGTAAAAAAGGCCGCGATAACCGGAAGCCAGCTCGGGCCGGGGACCTGGAGCACGTATTGCGGCCGTGCGTCGATGGGACTGGTCACGATGGTTTCGCGCCCGCCGGTCTGGGCGTCGTGCAGATAGTAGCGGCCGGCCTCGACGTCTTCCGAGAGGTGCGGCTGGTCCCAAATCGGTTCGCGGCTGATGACGATGGGAATGGACCGGGTCTGGTAGTTGCCGCTCGGGAGCCATTCCAGCGTGCCCGCGTTCCAGACGTTGCCGAGGTCGCCCTGATAGGGGCGGAAGTTTTTCGCGAGGTCGAAGAGGAAAACCAGCACGCCCAGCCCGATCATGTAGGCGCCGATCGTCGAGATCAGGTTGAGAGGTCCCCAGCCCATTTCCGCGAGGTACGTGTAGGCACGCCGGGGCATGCCCATCAGTCCGGTGATGTGCATGGTGAAGAAGGTGACGTTCACGCCGATGAAGATGAGCCAGAACGCCCACTTGCCGAGCGTTTCCGAAAGAGGACGCCGCGAGGCGGTGGGTGCCCAATAGTAGAAGGCGGCGAACATGGGAAAAACCATCCCGCCGATCAGGACATAATGGAAATGGGCAACGATGAAGTAGGTGTCGTGGGCCTGCCAGTCGAACGGCACCATTGCGACCATGACGCCGGTCAGGCCGCCGATGACGAAGATGAACAGGAAACCCAGGATGAAATAGGTCGGCGTCTTGTTCTGCAGCTTGCCGGACGCGATGGTCGCGATCCAGGCGAAGACCTGGATTCCGCTCGGGATCGAAACTGCCATGCTCGCAGCGGAGAAGAAGCTCAACGAGAGCTGCGGCAATCCTGTCGTGAACATGTGGTGGACCCACAGACCGAAGCTCAGGAAGCCCGTGCCGATCACGGCCAGAACCACAAGTCTATAGCCTGCGAGGGGGGTCTGCGCCATGGTCGGGACGATCATCGACACCATGCCTGCGGCAGGAAGGAAGATGACGTAGACCTCGGGGTGGCCGAAGAACCAGAACAGGTGCTGCCACAGAAGCGGATCGCCACCCCTTTCAGCAATGAAGAAAGGCCAGTGGAAGGCCCGCTCGAGTTCGAGGAGAAGGGTGGCCGCAATGATGGCCGGAAAGGCGAAAACGACCATCAAGGCGAAGATGAGCATGGCCCACGAATAAACGGGCAACTTGTCGAGGCTCTGCCCGGGAGCGCGGGTCTTGAGCACGCCGACAATGATCTCGATGGCGCCGGCGATGGCCGAGATCTCGATGAAGCCGATGCCGAGCAGCCAGAAATCGGCATTGATGCCGGGCGAGTATTCGTAGCTCGTCAGCGGGGGGTACATAAACCACCCGCCGTTGGGAGCCAGGCCGAAGAAGAGGCTGCAAAAGAAGGCAAGGCCGCCGAAGAAATAAGCCCAGAAGGCATAAGCCGAGAGGCGAGGGAAGGGGAGGTCGCGAGCGGCCTGCATGTTGGGCAGGAGGAAGACGCTCAACGCCTCCACCACCGGCACGGCGAACAGGAACATCATGATCGTGCCGTGCATCGTGAAGAGCTGATTGTAGAGCTCGTGCCCGATAAGCCTGAGCTCCGGCTGCGCCAGTTGGGTGCGCATGATCAGGGCGAGGATGCCCGCGAGAACGAAGAACAGGAAGGCCGTACCGATGTACCAGATGCCGACGTAGTTGTTGTTTACGGCGGAGAGGAAATGAATTCCTTTAGGCTGCTGCCAGACTCGCTTGAGGTCCTCGAGCTGCTGTTCCGACCGCGCCGCCTTGTTGGGCAGGTGCACCGGGCCGCCTTCCTGCCGGGCACGTGTGTCCGCTATTCCGCTCTGGAAGGTCGTATCGCTCACTTGAGGCTCTCCAAGTATGCGGCAATGGCTCGCAATTCCTCGCCTCGAAGGTTTCCGAACGACGGCATGAGGTTATCGGGCTTGAGATGCTGGGCCGAGGAAATCCAGCCGGCCAGGGTGCCGACATTGGTTGGGTAGGTACCGGCGGCAATCGAGAGCCTTCCCCCGACATGGGTCAGGTCGGGACCGATCGTGCCGTTAGCCTGCGTTCCCCGCACTGTGTGGCAGGCACCGCAGCCGTTCTCGATGAAGAGTTCCCGCCCGCGTGCAATGAAGGGAATGGCCGGCTCAATGGCCGGCCCGGCCTCGCGGGCGTACCAGGCATCGAAGTCAGCCTGAGGATGCGCGACGACGTAGAATGCCATCAGGGCATGCTGCTCGCCGCAGTACTCGGCGCACTGGCCCCGGTAAATTCCAGGGCGCTCGGCAGAAAAACGCATCACGTTGGTGCGGCCGGGGATCATGTCGAGCTTGCCCGCGAGGCTGGGGACCCAGAAGGAGTGGATCACGTCCTGCGTCTTGAGAATGAATTCGATCGGCCGACCGGTCGGAATCCTGATCTCGTTGGCGCTGACGAGACGGACCCGGCCCTCGCCGTCCACATAGTGCACACGCCACCACCATCGTTCACCTATGACCTCGATGCGGAGGGCCGGCGGATCACCGGTCACGAGTTGCCGGTTAACGGCCAGGCCGTAAATGAGCAGCGCCGTGAGCGTCACAACCGGAAAAACGATGCCGAGGCCGATGATGAAGGTTCGATTGGTCATCCATCCCCGCCACCGTGGCGGGGCCATGATGGCGTAGGCGGTCAGCACGAGGACGAGGGCGAAGATCAGGCCCGCGCCGATGAACATCACCCAGCTCAGGGTTTCGATGATCTCGGCACTCGGCCCGTAGGTCAAAAGCGTGGATTGAATCCACATCAGCGCCGAGTCGATGCGGTCGACGGCCTGGGCCGAAGCTTCGGTGCCGACCAGAAGGGCGGTCAGAGCTGATGGAACTGCAATCGAGAACCGGCGCCATCCCATGTGCATCACCGGAGCGTATAGAGGTAGGATGCGGCGTCCCGGGCTTCGTCGTCGGTCAGCCCGAGGTCCGGCATACCCGTTTGGGGAATGAGCGATGGGGCGTCCTGAACCCAGCGTATGAGCAATGTCGGCTGGTTGGGTACGACACCGCCGATGAGTTGACGTCGGGCGAATTTCGTCAGTGGTGGGCCTACGATGCCGTGAGCGCCCTGAATTCCCGGAATCGTATGGCAGGCCCCGCATTCGTAGCTCGCAATGACCCTGCGCCCTCTTTCCGGATCGCCCCCGACGATCCGTTGCAGGTCGGGATTGTAATCCTGCGAATAGGTGTCCTGAGAATTGGAGCCTTCGTTGCAGGCGGCCAGCATGAAGAGAGATGCCGCGGCCAGAGCCCGGCAAGGCTTCTTCCTCCATTCACGCAGCAACAAGGGCACGGTTGGTTTCCTACTGCTGATTCTGGACAGGGGCGCCTGTGGTGGTCGTAGTGCCACGCGGCCTCTCGTCGACAGGTGGGGAGAGATAGGGTGGAAGAGCATTGGGGGACAGCGGGCGGCGCGGGAGTCCCAGTGGCAGTTCGACGGTCGGTGCGGGCGGCCCGGCAGGCTCAACTCCCGGAACAACCACTGGTCCCCTGCCTGGCTCGGGGCTTCGCACCGCGCCGACATCGGTCATGTTTTGGTCTGCCGCCTGAGCGCCTGGACCTATTCCATCCGGACGCGTGCCCGAGCCCGGAGCGTACCGGACGTCCTGGGGGATCACGTCCAGCGGTCGTATCGAAGCATAGTAGAGCGATACCGCCCGGATTTGCTCCTCCGTCATCGCCTTTGCGATCAGCTCCATGACGTTCATGGGGTCGCCGTCGCGCCGACCCTGCTTCCAGAGCAGCAACTGATGTTCCAGGTAGGGAGCGAACTGCCCTCCCAGGAACGGATAGAGCGGGGCTTGTCCGATCCCGTTGGGGCCGTGGCATCCGTCACAAGCCGGGACTCCTTGGGAGGGAATGCCAACGGCGGCGATAGCCCCGCCAATCTGCCGAACCTGCACGTCGACCTGTGGCTCAGCCGGATACGGAGCATCCTTGATGCTGGCATAGTAGGCCGCCACATCCTGCATCTGCTGCAGAGTGAGCGTCTGCGCGATCGGCCCCATGATGTCGCTTGGGCGCAGGCCCGATGCATAATCCTGCAGGGTCTTATAGAGGTACCAGCCTGCCTGATCCGTCAGGCGCGGAAAGGCTCCGCTCGAATTGCCCGCGCCGTCGATCCCATGACACTGAACGCACCCGATCCGCTGATCGGCAAACATGCCTCCGATGGTTATGAACCTGCCGCGGTTCGGATCGGCCTCGCGGTTCGGCTCCCGCAGATCGTCCGACAAACCGAAAATCGATTGCGAGAGGGCGGTGGAGGTGATGAAGACGACTACGATGGTTGCGGCGCCGACGTGCAATGGACGTATCATGGCTGCACCAAAGGGGCTGGATTTTTTAGGTACTGCTTGATCATCGCGTCCGCCGCCCAGTAGGCGAGGGCACCTACCGTATCGGTGGGGTTGTAGCCGGCATTCTGGGGAAAGACCGATGAGCCCATGACCCACAGATTGTGCAGGTCCCACGACTGCAGGTAGCGGTTCACGACGCTCGTCTTCGGGTCCGTCCCCATGATCGCGCCGCCGGTGTTGTGGGTCGTCTGGTAGGGAACGATGCTGTAGTGATCGTCCAGCCAGCTGACGCTGATCCGGTCGCCACCCATGGCCTGGGCGATGCCCGCAACCTTCTCGGTGATGTATCTGGCCATCAGGCGGTCGTTGTAGGGGAAGTCGTAGGTGAGCATCCCGAGGGGTTGCCCGAAGGCATCGGTGTATGTGGGGTCGAGGCCGATATAGTTGTTCGGATGGGGAACCGAAGAGCCATGGAAAGAGAGGCTGACGGTGCTGTTGTAGTGCTGGCGGACAGCCCGCTTCCACTCCAGCCCCCAGCGCGGCGTGCCCTCGGGCACCGGATGGTGATAGATGGGCCGCCCGGTGGTCTGGTAGGCCGCGATGTAGCCGCCGCCGATGAAGCCCAGTCCTGAATGGTCGAAGCTGCCGTTGTTGAAATCGTCGATGGCGGTGCCGAGAGCGCCTGCGGCCATGAATGGATTGATGCGCTTCTTGCCATCGTAGAAAATGCTGGCGCCGGTCATCGTCTGGTAGGTGTAGTTGCGCCCGACCGTCCCCGTTCTCGTGACGGGATCGTATGGTTGGCCGATGCCGGATTGCAGCATCAGGATCGGGTTGTGGTGCGCAAAGGCGCAGAGCACGACCATATTGGCCGGCTGGAACGTTTCCCGCCCCTGAGCATCCACATAGGTCACCCCCGTCGCAACTTTCGCCTGCCGGTCCCATTCCACGCGCAGAACGTATGAATGGGTGCGCATTTCGAAGTTCTTGTTGGCGAGCGCGAAGGGCAGGATACAGACCTGGGGACTGGCCTTGGCGAAGTGCTCGCATCCGAAAGGATCGCAAAAGCCGCAATACATGCAGGGCTTTATTTCTGCCCCGAAGGGGTTCGTGTAATGCCGCGTTACATTCGCAGAAGGAACGGGAAACGGGTGATAGCCCAATTGCGCGGCTGCCTGTCCGAAAAGGTAGCCGGAGTGGGACTGCTTCATCGGCGGATTGGGATAAGGCTCGCTGCGCGGCCCCTCGAACGGGTTGCCGCCGACTTGAATCTGCCCCTTGATGTTGCCCGGTGCTCCGCTGATCCCCATGACCTTCTCGAAGAAGGTGTAATAGGGCTCGATCTCCTCGTATGTGATGCCCCAATCCTGGATGGTCACGTCGTCTGGGAGAAAGTCCGGTCCATAGCGTTCATTCACCCAGCTTTTCAGGACGAACCATTCCGGCTGGAAACGCCACGTCTGTCCGTTCCAGTGCGTTGCCCCTCCTCCAACGCCTTCGCCAGGCAGAAAGGAGCCGAGTTGGCGCATCGGCAGAGCCTGCTGCCCGACAAAGTTGCGGAAGGTGAGCGTCTGAACGCTGACGTCCTGAGCATAGGCATGGCGAACGTCGTATTTCAGCTCGTCGTGCATCGTCGGCGACTGAAAGTCCGGAATTGTTTGGCGCATCCCGCCACGTTCGAGAGCGACGACGGTCAGTCCGGCTTCGGCAAGCTCTTTCCCGAGAATGGCGGCGGTCAGGCCGCCGCCGACCAGCGCGACGTCGACCGGTTTCATGCGTAGTGCCATACCCTTCTCCTACCGCTTCTGAGTGCCGTGAGTGTGCCCATCGAGGTAGGACTGCCGCGCGCCGGTATCGCCGATGCTGATCGGCGGGCGCGTGTAAGGCAGATTGTAGAGCTCAACCAAGTCTATGAACTGGGCATAGGCGCCGGGAAAGCCGACCATGCGCCAGCCCACCATCTCACGGTTGCCGCCATAGACCGGATCGGCGAAGAAGCCTTCGACGGTATTGGCCAGCAGGGTCTCGAAGAAAACGGGCGCCGGAAGCGAGGGGAGCTGCATTGCGCCGCTCTCAAGGGCTGAAAGCACCTCATCCATGACAGGGGCGTTGAGTTCCCAGAACTCGCGTCCGCCGTAATTCGCTTTGACCTGGGCACGGGTTTCTGCAATCCCGATCCGGTAGAGCTGAGCCGGGGTATAGCGCAGCTGGTAGCCTTGCTGCGGAGGCGCATCCGGAACCCAGGGCCCCTTCAGATACATTCGCGCTCCGGCGCCATAGGCAGCGGCAAGCTGGCGGTCGATGAAGTTGAGAACGCCGGCCCACGCGGCTCCCGGCCATTCCGGATCGGCCGGGATAAGCCTCTCCACGGCTGCCTCGACGAAGCTGGCCTCCTCGTCGTTGAAGAAGAAGAGCATTCCTCTCTGGTTGGGCAGGCCCTGAGGCGGCGGAGGTGCTACATTGGCCGTTTGAGGAATGGTCGCCTGTGCGACCTGCTGAGGGGCCTCCTCGGCGGCAATCGCTTCCGGAACCGTGACAGCAACACCTGTCACGCCAGCGACTTTGAGGAGATCACGGCGAGAGATTTTCTCGGTCACTATGCAGTCCCCTTGTTCAATCTTTGAGTGAAACCCAGAGGCAGGATTGATAGGCGGCTGGCGTGTCCCGGTAAGGCTCGCAAAGCTTCGGACTCGGCAGAGGCGGCACCTCGATCTGCCCCGGTGTGCTGTTGGTCACCTTCGTCGGTCCGCTGTAGCCCGTCGTCGAGCCATTGGTCGTTCCAGCCCCGACATAAGCGGTCTGCGCATTCGGCTGACCGACTTCAGCCTGTCCGTCTCCCGATGCTCTCTGGTCCGATCGGTTGCCGCTCCTGTTGGAGTTGTCCTGGGCCGAGGCAGGATCGATGGCTGCAACGGCGAGTGCGACGAAGGGAATTGCGAGAGAGCGGAGCACTGAGTTGTTCATCATCATCTTCCCAGGGTCGGTGCCGAGATTTGAGGAAGCGGAACCATCGGAGCCGCGGCATCAGTCTGCTCGGGGGTCACGGAACGTGGCCGGATAGCGGCATAGTACTGCGAGACCGCATGAATCTCCTCATCGGTTAGCCGCTTGGCGATATTCTCCATGATCCCGAAGCCGTCACCCTTGCGTTCGCCGGTCTTCCAGGCCTTCATCTGCGCTTCGAGGTAGGCGGCGTACTGACCGGCGAGATAGGGATAGGTCGGAGGTAGCCCCACCCCGTCCGGCCCATGGCAGTTGATGCATCCCTGAACGCCGAGTCTCGCATTCCCTACCGCAGCGAGAGCTGCGCCATGCTGTAGGATCTGAGGGTCGACGCGATCAGGCGGCGGATATTCAGCCTCCTTCTGGGCTGCGTAATAGGCGGAGACATCGCGCATCTGCTGCTCGGTCAGCGCCTTCGCGATGGGCGTCATGATCTGGTTCTGACGCACGCCCGACGCATAATCCTTCAGGGAATCGTAGAGATATTTATAGGTTTGGTCCGTCAGCCGAGGGAACACGGCGGCCTTGTCGCCCTTGCCGTCGATCCCATGACACTGGAAGCATGCGCCGGCCTGCGGATTGATGGCAGGAGCGCCCTCCGCTTCCTGGCCTGGAGAGGCGACATAGGCCCCGACGACGACGGCTCGACCCCGTTCGAGGTCGACGGTGCTCGTGTCGTAGGCGGCTAATTCCTGCGCCCGTTCATCCTGCGCAACTAACGGCGATATGGTCGAAGCGGCCAATGGAATGGCCGCGATTGCAATGAGCGGATATCGGATAGGCACTTCCGCCCCCAGATTTGGCTACTGCAGGCAGAACAAACCGGACCAGTGCGTGTTCCCGGATTCCAAAGCTCAGCTTGCTTTGTTGGTACGATGCCAGACCATGTTTCTCTGTTTGGAACCGACGGCCCGCCTGACCCTGCCGGGCTGATGGGCGGATGAAGGAATGCCGAACGGGATTGCTGTATTCGGGTCCCTTGCAAGATCCGTCGGGAGAGCCATTCTTGAAGGCCATACTCTTCGGGACGCAGGTCTGCGGAATGTAACTCTCGGCCTGTGTTCTCTGGTGGTTCGGAACGGAGGACGGCATGGGGAAGCGAGTTTGGTTTGTTCTGGCGGCGGCGGTGGTCGTGATCGTATTTCTCCTGATGGTCTCACCCACCTCGTTCCCAGGGCCGACGTAGTCGAAGCCGTCGCGAGTATCCGATGCCGGCGGGTCCACGCATGGCTCGAGGCGGGGCGCGGTTTCAGCGCCGCTTCGTGCATCATGCCGAGTGGAAGCTCCGCAGATCGGTTCAGGTCTGGGCCGCACCCCGGACCCCGTCTAGGCTCGACGCGGCGGCTTTTGATGACCGGAACCACACGACCATGTCCCCTCGCTCCGCCGCGGTGCTTCGCTCGGGCGACACGAAGGAGAGGCGGCCGTTCTGATGCACGATCAGAACCGGCCAACCATCACGCCCAGATGCATCAGGAGCAGATCCTGCCTCAGTGGCCTCCGTTGCCACGAATTCCCATGCGTTCTCACGCATGTGGTCAAGCCGATCATGAGAGAGACGGCTGTCAATCGCGATTTTACCCCTCCACTCGGAGTCTAGAGTATCCGTATTGATCAAGCGGGTTTTGAAGACCAGTTTCGCTGATCTCGCAAGAGCGCATTGGCCAGGATGATGAGCTTTCGCATGATGGCGGTCAGGGCGACTTTCGCCGGCTTGCCCGCC
>NZ_JBHSBQ010000134.1:0-55197 GCF_042650665.1 Microvirga sp. GCM10011540
GCGGGCAAGCCGGCGAAAGTCGCCCTGACCGCCATCATGCGAAAGCTCATCATCCTGGCCAATGCGCTCTTGCGAGATCAGCGAAACTGGTCTTCAAAACCCGCTTGATCAATACGGATACTCTAGGTACCGTCCTCACATCCCGCGCTGCCCCCGCGCCACGGCCCGGGCCAGCGCGGCGGAAACCTGCGCCTCGGACCGGCGGAAGCTCTCCGCGTCCGGGGTCGCGATGTTGACCGTGATCGAGGCGGAGCGCCCCGCTCCGCCCGCCTGTACGCCGAGCCGTCCGTCCGGCCCGCGCGCCAGAGGCATCACGGCCTCGGCGCCGCGCTCGCCCATGAGCCCGAGGCCGCGCCCCAGCGGGAAATAGGTCGGCGCGCCGATGACGCCTCCTTGCGCGAACGGCATCACCATCCCGCGCGAGAGCACGCCGCCCTGCGCGAGCGCCGTGGCCTGCCCGCCGCCGAAAAGCGAGCCGAAGAACGAGCCGATGCCCTTTCCGACTTCGGACAGGCCGGCCCCGTCCGACAGCGAATTGTCGAATATGCCCCCAAGCAAGCTTTGGAGACCTTTCGTCAGGGAATTTTGCAGCGGCGCGATGGCGCTACGTAAAGCGAATTGTGTGAATGTCTGCCGGACATTCTTCAGAACATCGTCAAACTTCTTGCCCTCGGCAATGTTCTTTGCGAAGGCACTGGCCATGGACACACCGAAACGGTCGGAAAGACCTATGAGCGTATTGAGCTGCCGGTCTTTATCTTTGAAAACTTCTTTTTGCGTATTCTTGAAATCGATAAGATCAGCCACGATCCGATCTCCTTTAAACCTGTTCCTGATTCCGATCCTGAGCCTGGCCGCCTGCGTGTCGGAGCCGGTATCCCTGGTGTTCGACACCAGCAAACTCACCCAGCAGGAATGGGTGCGGATGCAGGATGAATGCGACTACGAGGCCGAGAAAGCCACGGCCTCGGCACCCGTCAACATCGCCTATTGCAGGTGGCGAAGGCTTTACATCGGCTGCATAGAATTGCGTGGAATCAAATATCTAGGAACAACCGACGACTTTCCGCACCTGAGGAGGAGTGCGTTGCAGAAAGCCAGGGATTGATGACATCGTCCGATCTGGCGCTCTCGGCAGTATTCCTTGCGAAGGCACTGGCCGTGGACGCACCGAAACGGTCGGAGAGGCCGATGAACATGTCGAGGCGTTGCCTGTCGTCCGCAGGTCCGTCGTCACTTGTTCGCAGATGATCCTTCCGTGCCTCGTTCATCCGGAAATGCCGCCATCAGCCGCATGAGATCGTGGCCCAGCGCCGGCTCCGCTCTTCGCCCACCGTTCAATCCCTCCCACGCCGCGATCAGCTCGCGCGGTGTGGCGCGCCAGAAGGCGGACGGGCTCCACCGCAGGACACTCAAAGCGAACATCATGGCGTCGTCCCAGGGAAACGCCTGCGGCTCGCTCACGCGCCCTGCGGCTGCGGAGGGTTTGGAGCGGCTCCGAAGGTCGCGGCGAGAAGATCCGCAATCGCCGCCGCCACGGGCGCGATGCCGTCGCTCAAGGGCAGGCTCGCCACCTCTGCATCGGTGAGCGCATGGCCGCCGCCGCGCAGGGAGATCGCGAGCAGCGCGAGGAGATCCCGGCTCGACAGGCGACCCGTGCCGAAGCGCTCGGCCAGGGCCATGAGATCCTGCACGCCGAAGGCATCCTCGAGCTCCGCGAGAGCCCCGAGGGTGAGGCAGAGCGTGTAGCGCGCCTCGCCGATCTGCAGCGCGACCTCGCCGCGTCGTCTGTTGGGCATGATCGTGTCCTTTCGTGATGGATGGTGTCGTTCGGGACCGTACGAAGACCCGTTCCGGCGCTCCCTCACCCGGTTGGATGCCTCATCCTGAGGAGGTCATGCCGGACCGTCCCGAAGGACGAGGCGTCTCGGGAGTGAACTGGAGCCTCCTTCGAGACGCCGCTTCGCGGCTCCTCAGGATGAGGGTGGGAGCTGGTGAGAGGCCGTCGTGGATGTGGCGGTGTTCAGCGCGACCTCATCCCCTCCCCCTTGTGGGGAGGGTCAGGGTGGGGGTGTGAGCGCAGGACTGGAACCAGGATGGCGCCCACACCCCCACCTCCACCTCCTCCCCACAAGGGGAGGAGAGCAGGTCGGCGCCTCCGACGGGACCCGAGGTTCGTGGGGAGGAGAGCCGGTCGGCGCTTCCAGCGTGAGTCTTCGAGCCGGGCGAGATCCGAGGGATGAAAGCAACGCGGCGCACGATGAGCCGGACTTTCGGGGGCGAAGCAGGATGAAACGAGGGGCACGGCCCGACCTGCCGCCGAGTGCAGGCCGCGCCACTTGTCACAACGCCGCGAAGGTGAGCGCGCCGGCGGATTCGAAGGCCATCTCGAAGGTCACCTCGCCCGCATGGTCGCCGCGATATTCGAGACTCGTGATCTGGAACGGGCCTTCGATGCGGCCGAAATCCGGAACGACGATCTGGTAGGCCAGAATGTCGCCGTCGAGGAAACCTGGCGCATGCGCGCGTCGGAGGCTTCGTTCTTGAACACGCCGGAGCCGGTGATGCCCGCGCGGAGCACGCGGACCCCGGCGAGAAGTTCGCGCCAGCGTCCGGCGGATTCCTCGTTCGTCACGTCGACTGTTTCGGCGTTGAACGCGGTCTGGCGCGTGCGCAGCCCCGCCACCGTGACGAAGCCGCCATCCGCATCGCCGATCTTGACGAGCAGGTCCTTGCCCTTCTGTGCAGGCATGGAAGATTCCTTTCATGATCGATGAGGAACGCTCCACCGTCATTCCGGGGTGAGCGCAGCGAAAGCCCGGAACCCATAGACGCTGACGATGCAGAATGAAGCGACACGCTCGCTGCATGTCTCGGATACGCTGGCGGTTATGGGTCCCGGGCTCCGCTTCGCGGCCCCGGGATGACGGCGGGGCGTTGAAAAAATGTCAACCCACCTCCGTCACCGCGCGCAGATTTAGCGCCACGCGGGTGAGCTGGCTATCCTTGTCGCGGCTGGCGGAGAGTTCCGTCACGCGCAGGTTCACGAGGCGGTGGCCGTCGAGGGGAAGCGCCGCATCGTCGAGGATCGATCGTCGAGGATCGCGGCGAAGCGCTCGGCCCAGGCGAGGATCTGCTTATCCTGTTCGTGGCCCCGGTCGAAATCCGTCGACCAGTCCTGCGCGGTTAGGTCGCCGAATAGCGCATAGACAGGGGCGCTGGCGCGGGGCGCCTCGTCATGGAGCCGCAGGGTGCCGCCCATGAGCGCGACGAGGTCCGGGTCGGCCGTCGCCGCATCGAGAATGGCGCGGCGCAGCGCCAGGACCGGGCTCGTCATGCCTTGATCTCCTCGACGATGCAGACGAGGTCGCGCCGTGAGCCGTTGGGATCGGACGCGGCGCGGATCGAGAAGCGCCGGAGGCCGCAGACGATCCGTATAGCGCCGGTCACGCCCTCGCGGTAGCGCAGGGTGATGCGGTGGGTGAGCGCCTGTTCCGGCCGGTCGGCGCGCACGCGCTGGGCGCCCGAGAGCATTTCCATGGCGCCCCAGATCTGGGGCCCGGCGCATAGGATCGGATGACGCCGCCGAAGCCGTCGGGCCTTTCGAGCGGCAGTTCGAGCACGAACCGGCGCGCCCGCGCGCCGATGGGAAGGGTTTTGGATGGCATGGTTCTTTTCGGATGACGGGAGATGTCTCCACCGCCCCTCCGGGCTCAGCCCTGCGGAGTGCCCGGAACGGCGGCGGCGGTTTTCACAGCCGCGCGCGCCGGAATTGCGTGACGAGGGCGAGGGTCTCCGGCGGCAGGGTCTGCTCGCCGGTCATGTCGCCCCGGTTCTCGAACCAGCGGGCGACGAGCAGGCGGATCGCGAGACGCAAGGTGGCGGGCACGTCCTCGGGCGCAGGCCAGAACATGGCCCGCACGGCGACGGCGATGCCGTTGCGGGCGAGCGGCGATTGCGGCGGCGGCAGGACCGCGAGGCCTTGCGGATCGCTGAGCGTGTCGGCCTCGATGCGGTTCGGCGCGATCTCGGTTTCCGCACCGGAAGAATCGCGTACCGAAACGCTCTCCACAGCGATGATGGGCGACAGGGGCAGCAGGAGGAGTCCAGTCTCCGGCCAGCGATCCAGCACCACGCGCCAGCGCTGCGACACGAGCACACGCCGGGAGGCTGCTTCCACCGTCAGGCGCGCCGCCGTCACGAGGCCGCCGATGAGTTCGTCCTCCGCATCGCCGTCGGCGCGCGGGTGCAGCTTCATCTCCGGCAGGCTCACAGGCTCGACGGCGGGGTCTTCGACGAGTATCGGGGTCATGGAAACAGGGATCCTTTTCATGAAACGGCTCACCACCCTCCTCCTCGCTTTCGGCCTGTCAGCGACGGCCGCGCAGGCGATCGTCGGCGGCCGCGAGGACAACGGTCCTCTCGCGCGGCAGAGCGTGATGGTCCTGAGTTCGAACGGCGGCGTGTGCAGCGCCGTCGTCGTGGCGCCGGACGCGGTGCTCACCGCCGCCCATTGCGTGACGGGCGCGGCGGAGCACAGGGTGCATTTCCGCGACGAGTCGGGGGAGCCGGTGCTGATCGTGCCCGCCGCGAAGGCAGTGCATCCGGCCTACGACGCGAAAGCCATCGAGACCCGCCGCCGCTCCATCGACCTCGCGCTGCTGCGCATTCCCGAACCGCTGCCGGAACGATTCGAGGCGGCGACCCTCGGCGCGTCATGGCCGGCGAAGAACGGCACCGTCGTGGTGGGCGGCTACGGCCTTGCCCGCCGCAACGACCCGAAGACCACGGGCACGTTCCGCACCGCGTCCCTGACAGTCATCGAGCCCTACGGCCCGAGCCGGATTCTCCTCTGGTCGAAGGGTACGGGCGCGATGGGCGCGTGCCAGGGCGATTCAGGCGGGCCGATGGCCTCGGGAGATTCGGTGGTCGCGGTCACGAGCTGGTCCACTGCCGCCAAGGGAGAGAGCTGCGGAGACGTGACGCAAGGCATCCTCGTGGCGCCGCAGCGGCAATGGATCGATCAAACTCTCGCGAGCTGGCGGCGAAGCGCGCGGTGGAACGCCGCGGTGCCCTGAAATTCCTCAGGGAACCATTGGCCTACCCCAAACCTTCACTTGTGGAAACGCCCACCACCCCTCACACTCGTTCCCATGCGCATCCTGCCGTTCCTCATCGCCGCCTTCATGCTTTTTGCCGCTCCCGCGCAGGCCGTGCTGCTGGGCACCACGACCCGCGATCCGAACGGCCTGCGGCGCTCGGTGGTCTACATCGAGAACAGCGCGGGCGAGCTCTGCTCCGGCGCGGTGATCGCGCGGGACCTCGTGCTCACCGCCGCCCATTGCATGATGGACGTGGCGTCCTACCGGGTCGTCGCGGTGAACCGCGCCTTCCGTCCGCAGCGCTACGCGGTGGTGGCGATGGCGGTTCACCCGACCTTCGTGCACGGCACGACGCCGCGCACCCAGCCCGGCGTGGACCTGGCGATCCTCAAGCTCGGTCAGCCCCTCAGCCCCGACTACGCGCCGCTCGATCCGAGGCTCGCGGTGGACATCGACACGGGCAACCGGGTCACCATCGCGGGGTTCGGGCTTCTGTCCGAGCGGCAGCGGCGCACGGCGCGCATTCTGCGCCAGACGGATCTGGTCTCCCTCGGCCCGGTGGAGGTGGCGAACCGGGTGATCATCGTCGCCGACAGGACCCGGCTCGCCGAGACCACGGGCGCGGGCGCCTGCCGCGGCGATTCCGGAGGCCCCGTTCTGGCCGCGACCCGCGGCGGCTACCGCCTCCTCGGCATCGTCAGCTGGTCGAGCGGCGCCCTGCGCAGCCGCGACACCAGCGCCTGCGGCGGGCTGACGGCCGTGACGCCGATTTCCGAGCATCTGGGCTGGATCATGGAGGGTATCCGCTCCCTGGACGGAATCCCGCCCGCCTGGATGCGGCGCTGAAGCCCCGACGGGGCTGGCCCTCAGGGGCAGGACCCGGCCTGCATCGTCGTCCCGGTCTTGTGCCGCCCCTCCCTCCGTTGGCTCGTCTGCTGATTCTGCTGATGGAGATAGTTCGGGTTGAAGTCGGCGAACGCGCACAGGCGCTCCAGGTCGTTGACGGTCATGCGCCTTCCCTTCGAGGCGACGAGTCCCTGGGCGCGAAGCTCCTGCAGCGTCCGGTTCACGTGAACGGTGGAGAGCCCCATCGTGTCGTCGATCTCCTCCTGGGTCACGGGCAGATCGAAACTGTTGCCGTCCGCGAGGCCCGCGGCCCGCATGCGCAGCAGCATCTCGCAGATGAAATAGGCCAGCCGCTTGTCGGCCGGGCGGTGCCCCACCGTCACGAGCCACTCCCGCAGGATCGCTTCGTCCACCAGGGTCGACCACCACAGGGCGCGGGCCAGGGTTCCGTTCTCGCTCAGGATCGCGTCGATCCTGTCGCGCCCGATGAACGCGATCGTGCAGGCCGAGAGCGTGGTGATGGAATGATCCATCGCGTCGAGCAGCGTGACGTGAACGTCGCAGAGGTCGCCGGGAATGAGATAGCCCAGGATCGGCCGCTCCCCTCCGGGAAGGATCTTGTAGCGCGCGGCCCAGTCCTTGAGCATCAGGTGGACGTGATCGGGTCTTTCGTCCTCGCCGATGATGTCCTGCCGCGGGCGGAATTCCCTAATGTCATCAGTAACCTCCTCCAGCGTCCGCCGGTCTTCGGCAGTCATTTTCGCGAACGTCTCGAGCTTCCTGACGAGCGGTATCAGCATGGGGGCCTCCGGGCATCTTTCAGGAGAGGTCTCCATTGACCAACATCCGGGGCCCGGCTTGGTTGCCATGCTGCCCGGCTTCCGCGGCGGACCCGGCCGGACCCGCCGCGGAACCTGCCGGAAGCCTCCGGCCGGCTCAGGCGACGAACTTCAGGAGCTTGATCGCCGCGCAGTCATGCACGCCGCCGCCCACCCGCTTGGTGGTGTAGAACAGCACGTAGGGCTCACATGAGGAGGATTGGATCAAGGTCGAATTGCTTCAGTTCATTCAGTTCTCCATCCCGGTTGCGGGATCACAGGTCCGAGCCCGTCCATCAAGCACGTTTTTGCACCGCGCGCTCAAACTCACATACGGTCGCCGCTCACAGCGGCTGCACCACCATCCCGCATTCTGCGGGCAGGGCTCGGGAGGACGTGACCATTCTTAACTACGGCTGTTCAGGCCAGACCCTACGCCGGTTCGTCCACCCGGATCCGCCAAGGCTGATCAGGCCTTGGGGAAAGTAATCAGATTTCAATGGATGGGCTGGATCAGGCCGCCTTCAGGGCCGCCCCCTCGATGACCACACCTTGAGTCACGTACTTCCAGAGTGCGACAAGCAGTTTCCTCGCCAGCGCAACAATCGTGACTTTCTTCCTCCGCTCGCCCAGGCGGCGCACCCGATCATGATACCACAGCGCAAGGGCTGATCCCGGTTGATGCCGCAGCCAGAGCCAGGCCATCTCGACCAGGATGGCGCGCAGGCGCGGATTGCCGGCTTTTGACACGCCCTGCTCGTGATCGATCTTGCCACTCTTCCAGGGCGTCGGCGCCAGCCCAGCATAGGCCGCCACCTGCCGCCGATTGTCAAAGTGCCGAAACAGACCTTCCGACCACAGCGCCCCAGCAAAGCCGGAGCCGATGCCCTTGAGGCCGAGCAGTATCCCAACCGCCTTTGACGGAACCTCCGCCGCTTGCGCCGCGACCAGAAGGGCATCGCGTTCGGCCTTCACGGTCTCGATCTGCCGATCCAGCAGCTCGATGATCTCCAGTTCACGTTGCGCCACGGCTTTCAGATGGGGCGGCAAGGGACGTCCATCGCCGGTGCGCAGCTCGTCCAGTCTTGCCCGTCTGTCGGGACGCCGCGGGTCGTAGTCGGCAATACCCTGCGAGAAGAACAGCCCCTTCACTCTGTTGACATGCCGGACCCGTTCGCCGACGAGCGTCTTCAGCTCACGGCAGAGGCGCCGCTGGTCCTCTTCGTCTGGTGTCGGCACACGAACCATGGCGCAGACGCGCGGCTCGCCCCGATTGTAGGCCAGCAAGGTGCGGACCAAAGCCTCTCCATCAATTCGGTCAGTCTTGGCGCGGCGATGCCGGCGTGAGACGGCAATCGAGGCGGGATCGACGACGTAGCTCTCGATCTCTTCTGCGATCAGAGCGCGATGAATCCAGAACCCGTCCAGTCCCGCCTCCTGGATCACCACGATCCGGGCGAACTGGCCCGTGCGGGTCTGAGCCTTGCGTTGCAGCTCTGCGAAGCGGCTCAGCAGCCCGGCCAGATCGCCGCCTGGCACCTGATGGCGCGACATCTTCTGGTTGCCACCCGGCACCAAGGCAGTCACGAGCCAGACGGCGCGACTGAGCTCCAGAGAAACAAAGATCGTAGCCTGATCGGAAGACTTGTTCTGGGTGGTAGACGTGGGGTCGGTCGCTTGCATAGCCTTTCGCCTCCAGGAAGAAAGAGTTGGCATCCTTACTCTCGCAGAGAGCCAGCCGCTGCTCACCTCCTCATGGCATCTTGGCGGAGTAAGGATCGCGCAGCACGCGCATCCCGGCCCGGTCCACCACCAGATAGCCGCGCTTGAAGTCCCCGAAGGCGACCGCGCAGGCATCCGCCGCGATGTCCGGCATGTCCTCTGCCTCCGTCACGGGAAAGCCCATCAGGGTCGTGGCCTGCCCGGCGCTCGCGGGCGGCGCCCAGAGATACTGGCCGTTGTCGTCCTTGAACCGGCGGATCGCGCTCTGCGTCTTGCGGTTCATCACGAAGGCGGCGTTCTGCCGGTAGCCGGTCTTCAGGGCGTAGATCAGCTCCACCAGAACGTCGGACGGGTTGGTGGCCGGAAAGCCCGCGCCGCCGGTCTGCACCGTGCCGAGGCGGCCCCATTCCCAGATCTCGTCCTCCACCGTGTCGGCGGCCAGGAAACCCTTCGGCTTGTTCACGCCGTCGCCATTGACGAAGGCGGCGCCCTCCTGTTCCGCGAAGGCGGATTCGACCTTCTCCGCGATCCAGCGGTCGATATCGACCACCGCGTCGTCGAAAGGGTCTGGGTCGCGGCCGGCATGGCATAGAGCTCCATGGCCGGGAAGCTCATCTCCGAAAGGGTCGGGCCCGCCGTCTGTGGCCGGGCCGCCGTCTCGCCGACCCAGCCGGTGGCCGGCCCCGAGGCCGAGAAGGCGCGCTTGTATTGCCCGCCGGAAATCACCCGCACGGGCGAGATGGCACGGATCGGCGACACCGCGGACAGGCGCCGCAGCACCTCGCGCTCCACGATGTCGGGCACGAGATAGCCGCCGTCCGGTCCGGAGCCAGCCGACAGGGCCTTCTCCTCGAGCCGCTTGAGCCCGAGGCCTCGCCGCTGCGGATATAGGCGTGGACGCGGTCTTGTGCTCGGCCTGCGCCGGATCGCGCGCTCCCTCCCCGCCGTCGCCCAGGGGCGGGGGCGCGCGATCGAGGGCCAAGCGGTCCAGGCGGCGCTTGGCGTCGTCGAGGGCGGCGTCGATGGGGGCGAGCTTCTCGTCCGTCACCACGTCCCCGGTCAGGCGCGTCTCAATCTCGCCGAGGCGGGTGTCGTTGGCGTCCTTGAAGGCCTCGAAGGCCCGAGCGAAATCCTCGAAGGTCTGGGCCACGTCGGCGGATTGCGCCTTGGTTTCAACACTGGGGGATCATGTCACTCAATCGGGTGGATGGATTTCAACAAAAAGGGCCCGCCGGATGGCGGGCCCTGCGGTTTTCCCTCGGTGAGGGAAAGGGTCAGCGGCGACGGCGAACCGTGCGCGTATTGTCCTGAACCGTGTCGACCACCGTCGGCGCCGTCGCGGCGCCCACGGCGCCGCCGGCGATCGCGCCGACGGGACCGGCCACCGCACCGACGCCCGCGCCGACGGCCGCGCCGCCGATCCGCTCCTCGGTGGTGGTGCAGGCCGCGGCCGCGAGGGCCAGGAGAGCGACAAATCCAAGCTTCTTCATCAAAACCTCCCAGGCGAGCGGACTTGAGATATCGGACACCCGAAGATGCCCGCAGCGTCCGCCCCTCTGCGGGCTTTCAGCTAACGCGCTGTCGCAGCTAAGGTTCAGGGGAACAATCGGGCCGCGGCCCGGCGGATCGCGCCCGCCAGATCGGGCCTGCCGCCCTTCACGCTCGCCACGCGGGCGCCGGGCAGCATGGGGAAGGTCACGACGGAGATTTCCCACAGGTCGAGCTTTTCGAGCCGGCGCAGGCCCGTGGGCCGCTCGGCCCGGGCGCGCTCGACGCAAAAGCCGATGGACAGCCCGTCGACCGCGCCGTCGCGCATCAACGCATGGATCTCCCGCGCCCGCTCGACCGCAAGGTTGAGCCTGCCGCGCACGAAGAGTCCGCGCCGGTCCTCCTCGATGGCGAGCCAGCGCCCGATGGGCTCGGACGGATCGTGCTGCCAGAGCAAGCGCACGGCGGCGACGCCGCGCTTGGCGAGGCTATCGGCGAAGGCGCCGGGCATCACCACGTCCTTGCCGAGATCGGTGATGCCGAACAGGCTGGCATAGCCCTCGAACACCCCGTCCGCCTCGACGGTGCTCAGCGGCTCGGCCAGGAGCTTCACCTCGCGGGTGAAAGGGGTGCGGGCCTTCATCGCGCACCGCCGCGGGCGGCCTTCAGCGGGCGGGCGTCGAGCTTCTCGAGCTGGCGCACGAAATCGCGGAACACGAGCGAGGCGCGGTTCGGCGCCTCGCGCGCCGCCTTGGGCTTGCGGGCGGGGCGGGTCGAGGCGCGGCAAGGGGCCTTGGAAGCGGCGCGGGTCATGGGGTGTCTCCCGAGTGGCGGCGGTTGAAGAGGGCGAGCTCGCGCACGAAGGCGTCGAAGCGGCGGTTGGCCGCGAACAGATCGCGCAGGGTCATGGCGAGCAGCGCGGAGGCCCCGCTTGCCCAGACGAACAGGGCGAGATGGGCAAGGTCGCCGCGCCGGATCACGGCTTCGGCGACCTGATCAAAGATGTTCATGATTTGTTCTGGCCTGGATATGGGGTATACGGAGAGGTGAACGAGGCGCGGTGCAACCCGCGCCCGTCCGGCGGCTTACCTCCTGGTCCGGGCGGCAGGTTCGGGTCGCCCCTGTGGCCGATCCGAAAGCCGCCGTCGTTATTGCCGATGGAGCCTCAGCCATGCCGTCGTCCTGGAACGACAAGCGCGTCCTTCTTGTCTTCGCCGATGCAGCCGGCCCGCGGGTCGACGAGCAGACCGGCGCCTTCCTGGCCGACCGCGATGCGCTCGCGGAGCGCGACATGGTCGTTCTCGCAGTGGTCGGCGACTGGATCGATCCCGTTTTCGGAGACGTCCCCTCCGGCGCCGACGCGGCGGCCCTGCGGGCCTGTTACGGCGTGGAGGCCGGAACGCCCTTCACGGCCCTGCTGATCGGCAAGGACGGCGGCGTGAAGCGGCGCGAGCACAAACCCGTCACCCCGGCCGAGATCTTCGGGCTGATCGACACCATGCCGATGCGAAGGGCGGAGATGCGGGAGCAATAGGGCCCAAACGCACTCACACCGACCCATTGACCTGAGTTTCAAAGCCCGATCTCGCCCGGCGAACTCTCTCTACGCTCGCCAGGAGATCGGCGTATCCGACTAGCTCGGCAAGACTCCGTACGCGCGAAAGAGCGATGATCTTGTTGTTTGGCAACAGATCGGATGGCGTCACATAGAAGATCCACTGCGAGGGGTCGCGATGGTCGGCCGTGTCGTCACTCACAGGAGCGCGGCGCGTCCCGGCCATCCACGCCTTCAAGCGGCATTGAGTGCTCCCACGCCCGTCATTCCGGGGCGGCTCGTCAGAGCCGAGCCCGGAACCCATAAACGTCAGCATCGCAGGAAGGAGCGACAACGTTGCCGCTCATCCTGAACCGTCAGTGGTTCTGGGTTTGCCCGCTTCGTGTGCCCCTTCGGGTCGGGCTCCGCTACGCGGCCCCGGAATGATTGAGGTGGCGCATCGAAACATCTGTGCCGCTCACCGCCGCCCATATCCCACCGCCTCACGTTTCTCGTCGTCGCTGAGAAACGCCGCCGCCGAGACGCGCCGCCACAGGCTTTCGCGCTCCTCGGCCAGCGCCTCGATGGCGTCGAGGTCGGGCATGAGCGTCAGCGTCTCGCCGAAGGCGGGCGAGAGCCAGTGCGCGAGGGCTTCGGCCGTGCGGCGCACGAGCGGGATGACCGTCTGGCGGTAGAAGGCGCGGTTGGCCTCCGCGTAATTGGCGTGCGTGCTGTCGCCGGGCAGCCCGAGCAGCAGCGGCGGCACGCCGAAGGCGAGCGCGATCTCCCGCGCGGCCGCCGCCTTGGCCTCGACGAAGTCCATGTCCTTCGGCGACAGCGACAGGGGCTTCCAGTCGAGGCCGCCTTCCAGCAGCAGCGGGCGGCCCGCATTGGCGGAGCCCTGGTATTGCGTGTCGAGCTCCCCTTTGAGCCGGTCGAACTGCGCATCCGTGAGCGACGCGCCGCCGACCACCAGCGCGCCGGAGGGCCGCACCGCATTGTCGAGGAGCGCCTTGTTCCAGGCGCCCGCCGCGTTGTGGATGTCGAGCGCCGTCGCCGCCGCCTCCATGGGCGACAGGCCGTAATGATCGTCCGCCGGATGGAACAGCGTGAGATGCAGGACCGGCGGCACCGCCTCCCCGGCCCTCGGCGCGAAGCGGATCGTCTCGCCGCCCACGGTGTAGTCGTAGGCGGCGGGCCAGCCGTCCGCGCCCGGCACCACGCGCATCCGGTCGGGCCGCAGCGCGTGGAGTTCGCGCGGCATACCGTCCACCTGCACGGCCTCCACATAGGCATTGCCGGACACCATGAGATGCCCATAGACGCTCTCCAGGAAACGCTGCCCGCCCTCCCGCATGTTGGGCCGGGCGAGAAGCGCCAGGAGCGGATGCTCGGCGAGTTCCCCCGCCCCGCGCCTGAGCACCAGCGGCAGCGACGCCGCCGCCTCGGCCACCAGCCGCACGGCGCGATGCACGACCGCGTTCTTCTGGAATCCCTCGCGCGAGAGCGCCGTGTAATCCCGCGGCGTCCAGACGGGATGTCCCGCCACGTAGAGCGCGATGGCCCCTTGCGTGCGCGAGGCCTTGGCTTCGGGCCGCGCCTGAAGCCAGCGCGTCAGCAGATCGATCATGAAAGAGGCTCCTGCCCCGGCGGGGCGAAGATGGGTGGATGCGGCGCCGGTCCGGTTCAGCCGCCATGAGGCCCGTAAAGAGGCCCGTATCGGATCAGGTGCTCCAGAACTCCCGCGCCGCCTCCGGCAAATCGGCGAGGACCCGGTCCAGCCCGTCCCCGTCCGCGTGGCGCCGCAGGGCCGCCGCCACGTCCCGGATCGAGCTGTCGGGCGCAAAGTTGTGGTGGCGGCGGACGGCCTGCACCTCCCGGGTCATTGCGGCGCGATCCGCGAAGGGAAGCCTCGGCTCGTCCACGTCCCAGTCGGTCACGAACAGCGCCCGCAGGACGGGCGGCAGCGCGCTGGCGAAGCGGATCGCCTCCTTCACCGCGAGGCGACGGCGGAAGACCTGGAGAACGGCCTGCACCATCGTGTAGGTCTGGTTGCGGGTCGCAAGACCCGCGAGATCCCGCGCATCGGCCAGGAATCTCTCGAAATTCTCCGAGGCGTGCTGGAACTCCATCGGTATCGTCATGGGCCGTCCGGTCCGTGTCGCGATGCTTCACGAACCGGGTCATAGCACGATCCCGTCCGGGGCGTGCGCGGTCGACCTTCCGTCTCATCCCGAGGAGCAGTTGGCAGGCCGTGTCCCGCAGGAACGACCCGGAGCGCCGGTCATGCCATCACGACGCCCTGCATGGCGGTGTCCTTCATGGCCGCCACCTCCAGGAACCGCGCGGTCGGCTCGCCCTCGACCATCGGCGCCATCTGGGCCCAGAGGGCCCTAGCGTGCGGCAGGGCATCACGGGCGGCCTGGGCCACCACCTCGCCGTCCATGTGGACCTTGAGGTGGTTGGACGGCAGCGCCGGATCGAAGGTGACGCAGAAGGCGCGCCAGACGCCCGGCACCACCGTTCCGCCGACCGCGCGGCTGCCGTTGCCGGCGGTGCCCGCATTGAGGCTCGCGCCGCCCGGCTGTCCGCGCCAGAGCATGTAGGGCAGCGGCGAGCTCCTGGCGGTGAAATACACCCCCTGCCCGTCGAGGCTGGCGTTCTTCACGAGCATCAGCACCGTGAACGGACCTGCGGGAAGAGTGGCGGCGGTTTCGAGGATCTGCGCAGCGGTGAATTGCAGCGCCCTGCCCTCGCCCAGCGCGACGAGTGCCGGCTCCTCGCCGGGTTTCGGGCGCCATTCCGTCGTGTCCGTGCCGGTGCTCGGCACCACGAGGGGCGCAGTTTGCGCATGGGCGAAATCGAGGCGGATCATCGGGCCCGGCATCGCGACGGGGGAACGGGTTCGCCTCCGGCGCCGCTGCAGCCCGTAGCCGTAGCCGAAGCTGTAGGCGACCATCAGGCGATCTCGACGAAGGAGAACAGGGTGCCCGGCTCGCAGAAGACCGGCACCTCCTCCCCCGGCGCGATCAGCTTGCCGTTCGCCGCCGATGCGGCCGGGTCTTCACCTCAGGCGACGGCGACGGGATTGTCCGACCCGCCCAGGCAGCGCACCAGCGCATAGCCCGAGGCGCGCGAGCCGAAATCCGGCGCCGCCGGTCGCGCCGCGCCCGCCGTCGGCGCCGTCTTGACGTTGAGGATCACGGCGGAGCCGTGCAGGCGCTGGATGATGTTGTGAGCCGACCCGTTCAGGGAACGGCCCTCGCCGAGGGTGACCCATTCGATGCGGGTACGTGCGGCCATGGGCGATCTCCGAATATTACTGAAACGAATGCCGGGGCCCGAGGCGAAGGTCGCGCCTGCGAGGGCCCCGGAAGGGGGAATAAAAAACCGCCCAGGCCGGAGGCTTGGGCGGTTGCAGACTGACAGGAGAGCTAAGAGGCCGGGGGGCACGGGTCTCATTCACACTTCGTCAGTGTTCTTGTTTTGTACTCTAAGAGCGTCGCGCTGTCAAGGTGGATTCCGGCGAGGCTGTGAATCCTTTCTTTTTCGCGGGATGCGGATGCAGCCCGCTTCGATCCAGCAGCGCTGCAACTCCGTCGTCATCTGAGGGATTGCGGCTGTACCGGATGTGGCGGTGTTCAGCACAACGGTCTTCCCTCCCCCTTGTGGGGAGGGCCAGGGTGGGGGTGCCAGCGCCACACCTTCATAGGCTCTCGCTCACACCCCACCTCCACCGCCTCCCCACAAGAGGGAGGAGAGCCGCTCGGCGCTTCCAGCGTGAGTCTTCGAGCCGGGCGAGGTCCGTGGGGAGGAGAGCCGGTCGGCGCCATCCGCGTGAGCCTTCGAACCGGGCGCGATCCGGGGAGGAGAGCCGCGTAGCGCTATCGATCCCCCGCGAATTGCCCGTTGCGGCTATCCTGCCGGCGAGTCGCAACGATTCCCTCGACGGCAGGAAGGCACCGAATGTCCGGCAGCATCGTGTTCGACGACAAGGCCCTCTCCATTGTCCGGCGCGCTTATGCCCGGCAGATGCTGGCCGTGGCCGGAATCGAGTATGATTTCCGGCTGGAGGAGGCTTTCGCCAGCGTTCCGCGCGAGCACTTCCTCGGCGCCCCGCCCTGGCTCATGTCGGGCTTCGGCGGCTACAAGCCCCTGCCCTCCGGCGACCCGGTGCTCGTCTATCAGGACGTCAATTTCGCGCTTTCGCCCTCGCGCGGCGTCAATAACGGCTCCCCGTCCCTCCATGCGCGCTGGCTGCATCAGGCTGGGCTGAAACCTGGCGAACGCGTGGCGCATATTGGCGCCGGAACCGGCTACTACACCGCGCTGATCGCGGATCTCGTCGGCAGCTTGGGGCAGGTTCTCGCGGTCGAGTTCGATCCAGCCCTCGCCGACATGGCCCGGCGCAATCTCGAGCCCTTGGCCAACGTCACCGTCGTCCAGGGGGACGGCGCCGAATGGCCCCGGGAGGAGGTGGACTGCGTCTATGTCAATTTTCTCGTGCAGCGTCCGGCGGATGCCTGGATCGAGCGTCTCGCTCTGGGCGGCCGTCTGATCTTTCCCCTCGGCGTGCCGCGTCCGCAGCGCAGCCCGGTCGGCGGAATGCACACGCTCCACGGCGCCGGCCTGCGCATCGAGCGCCGCGCCGGAGGCTTCGCGGCGCGCTGGCTCGGCGCGGCCTATTTCGTCTGCGCGGAAGGTGCGCTCGCCGGAAGCCCCGAGGAGAGCGCAGCCCTGAAAGCCGCCTTCGAGCGGGGCGGCGTCGAGTTCGTGCGCAGCCTTGCCTGGAAGGAGCCGGGCGATCCCGGGCGCTGCTGGTTCAGCGGACCGGACTGGAGCCTGAGCTACGACGAGGCCGCCTGACCGGCCCCGGCGTCGGCCGCGTTCACGATAGGTTCCCACAATACCGCTTGCCGGTAAATATTGTTGCGGATGATCACGATCAAAATCGGAACATTCCGGCAATCAATCGGCAACAACGACAGTCTAAATTTCGCCTCAACAGAATAACCTATATGTTTATATAGCTATTCCCTGACGTTATTACTTGATGTGATGTTTCTGCATTACCTATACGATTGAGTAGGTTATTATGCAGCGGCCTGTTCTGTTATCCCGCTTCGGGTGGCGCCGGGCCTCAAAGGACCAGATCCACCGCGACCATCTCATGATCCGAGATCGGTTTTCCGGACCTGTCGAGCACGGGAACGACCTGGGGATTCTCCGCCGTCACGCCGCGCACCACGAGCCAGTCGAGCTTGCCGAAGGGCGGCCGGGGCTTGTTCGCCGGTCCGGTGCGCTGGGTCGGGTGGGCCAGGTTGGAATCGGCCCATGAGAACCCGGCCGCGCGCAGATCCTTGAAGAGAGGCTCGAAGCGTTCGGGCGCGTCGATCAGGAGATGGCGCTCGCCCTCCCCGCGCGGCAGCGCCTTGGTGTTGAAGTCGCCGCCGATGATGCAGGCATCGTTGGGCGCGAAACTGTCGAGGGCGCGCAGGAGCGCCTGGACCTGGCGTTGCCGGTCGGCCTCGTCGGTCTTGCTTTCCAGGTGGGTGCTCACGAGCCACAGGGGACGCGGCGCGGCGGCGACCCGCGCGGCCAGGGCCACGCGCCCGCCGATGCGCCGCTGGGTCCCTTTCCGGCCCGGGAACCAGAAGCCGCTTTCCTCCAGCGGGATCAGGCACGGCTCCTCCAGCGCCAAGTGGGTCACGACCGCATTGCCGTGGAAGCCGCAGGCGTTGCGCTCGCCCGCATGAAGACGCGTCTCGCTCACCCCGCCGAGATCGAGCTCGACGAACTCGACCCCGTAGAGATAGCCCTCGCCCCTCTCCCCAATCAGATCGCGGATCGTGTGGACGTTGCCGGAACGCGCCATCCCCACATCGACCTCGCTGAGAAGGGCCGCATGGGCGCCGATCCGGTCCAGCAGGGCGCGGGTCGCCGGGCGATATTTGAGGCGCTCCGCATTGAACGCCGCGACGCGCAGACGGCCCGGCCATTCGAGCGGCCGCGCGGGCGGGCGCCGCTCCAGGGCGTGCAGCGCCGTGATGCGCTCCAGGAAGCGCCTGTGCTCCGTCGGATTCGGCTCGGCGCGGCGCGCCTCGGCAAGGAGCGCGTCGTCCGGTGCCGGAAGCTCATCGAGCGCGTGCTTGATCGGGGGCCGCATGGAGGTCGGGGGCGCTGACGTCAGGAATAACTCTCGCGCAAGATAGGGCCGCGCAGCGCCCGCCACAGGACCTCCGCGACACAGAAATTTTTCACCGCGGCCAGGAACTTTCACCCGGCTTGGCCGTTGACCGGCCGCACAACAAAGAATGCCTGGGAGAGGGCCCATGATCGCTTGGGCTGCCGTTGTCGCGCTCATCTTGAGCGCAATCGCTTACTTGAGCAGCGATCCTTCTTCCTTTTTCCTCAGTCTGGCCGAACTCGGCGGAGTCCTTGCGCTCTTCGCCCTTGTCTGCGCCGCCGAGTCCTTCGACCAGACCTGAGCCGCGCCATCCGGCATGATCGTTCCGCGGACCCGTCATTGGCCGTGGCGTCGTGTGCCGTGAGAGGACCGACCGGCGGCAGGAAATGGCAGCGGCGCTGGCCCGGCAACCGGTCGCCTGCGTCCCCGGAACCACCCCGCAGCCTTGGAGTTCAGTCCTAGAACGTCAATATCGGCAGGCTTCGAGAAGGAGAACGTCATGGGTCCTCGCAGATGGGGTGCACTCTCGATCATTGCCATCGCGACGATCGTTCTCTGCGCCGTCCTCTGGTACGTCTTCATCGCCGGCGAACCGACTCCCGCCCTCGACCAGGGCACGGTCGCTCCGGCGCCGGCTCCAGCCGCCCCTGCCCCGGCACCGGGCGTCGCACCGGCTCCAGCACCGGCCCCGGCTCCGACACCTGCCCCTGCCCCTGCCCAGTAGCGCGGCGGCTTTCCTAGGTGGGCGGTCCCACACGGCAAGGGATGCGAACGTTATCTCATAGACTGATTGCCATGGAGCTTGGCCGCATTGCCTCAACGGCATTTTGTGACTAAGTTTCATTTGATGGACATCGCCCGGCCCAGGTACGCCGATTCGCCCGCCCTCGCGCAGCTCGTCAGCGACTCGACGGCGGCCGCCTCCCGCCCGGATGCGGGCGGGCTGGCCGAAGCGGCCCTCGAAAAGGCGATCCAGCTTTCCGTTGACGCCAAGGTCGAAGCCCGCCTCTCCGTGATCCTCGAAGGCATCGGCGACGCCTTCTATTCCCTCGATGGCGACTGGCGCTTCACCTACATCAACCGCGCCGCCGAGACGTTCTACGGCATGCCGCGGGACGAGATGCTGGGCCGGGTGATCTGGGATCTCTTCCCCTGGTCGGAAGGCGCGGAGCTTCGCGCCCGCTACGAGGAGGTGTTCCGCACCGGCCGGCCGGTCGCGTTCGAGGGCAAGGCCGTCAGCGCGCCCGACCGCTTCGTGGACTTCCATGTCTTTCCCTACGATGGCGGCGTCACGGCCAGCTTCCGCGACTGGACCGAACGCCGGCGGGCCGAGGAGGAACTGCTCGAAACCCAGGCGCGCCTGAGCGCGCTCGCCGACAACCTGCCCGTCGGCATGGTCTACCAGATGCTGGAGAGCGACAATTTCTTCGCGCGCAAGTTCATCTACCTGTCGGCGACCTGCGAACGGCTCAACGGCATTCCCGCCGAGGAGGCGCTGAGGAACCCGTTCCTGCTCTACGAGCTTCTCCTGGCGGAACACCGCCAGCGCATGTTCGAGAAGCAGGTCGAGTCCTTCCACAAGCGCCAGCCCTTCGACATCGAGGTCGCCCTGCGCGATGCGCAGACGAGCGAGACCCGCTGGCAGCGCATCGTCGCCACGCCGCGCGAGCTGCCGAGCGGCGCCGTCGTGTGGGGCGGAATCCAGATCGACATCACCGACCACAAGCGCGCCGAGGAGCACCTGCAGCTTCTCGTCAACGAGCTGAACAACCGGGTGAAGAACACCCTCGCCATCGCCCAGTCTCTCTCCTCGCAGAGCTTCTCCAGAATCGGCACTCCCGGGGACGAGGGCGGCGCCTCCGCCCGCAGCGCCTTCGAGGCGCGGCTCTTCGCCCTGGCGCGCGGGCACGACGTCCTGACCCGCGAGAACTGGGAGGGCGCGAGCCTGCGCACGGTTCTCGACGAGGCCTTCGCGGCCTATCGCGAGCGCCCGGAAGGCTGCGACCTCTTCCGCATCTCCGGGGAGGACCTGCGGGTGACCCCGGCCATGGCCCTGAGCCTGTCGATGGTCCTGCACGAATTATGCACCAACGCGCTGAAATACGGCGCCCTCGCGGCGCCCGGCGGCCGGGTCTCGGTCTCCTGGGAAACGCCGTCCGGCTCGGAGGGAACCCGCCTGGTGATGCGCTGGGAGGAAAGCGGCGACCCGCCCGTGGCGCCGCCGGCCCGGAAGGGGTTCGGCTCCCGCCTGATCGAAGGGGGCCTGGCGCGGGAGCTGAACGGTTCCGTCCGGCTGGAATTCGCCCCCGGCGGCGTGGTCTGCACGATCGACGTGCCTCTTGCTTGAGCAAATCCCCGTGAGATCTCCTCAGGCATCTCAGCCATTGGTCGATAGTATGACGAAAGCTCCTTGCTAGGGTGGTGGGATTTAGTGTCAATAAGCGCCGAGTGACAGAGTCACTATAAACCAGGGAGGAGTTCACCCAATGAAACGTCGTCAGTTTCTTCAGGCCGCAACGATCGGCGCAGCCTCGACCGCTGTTGCCGCCCCGGCCATCGCCCAGTCGATGCCGGAGCTGAAGTGGCGCCTGCAGTCCGGCTTTCCGAAGTCGCTCGACACCATCTACGGCGCCGCCGAGGTCATCACCAAGTTCGTGTCCGAGGCGACCGACGGCAAGTTCCAGATTCAGCCTTTCGCGGCCGGTGAGATCGTCGGCACGCCGCAGGTCGCCGACGCGGTCGGCAACGGCACCATCGAGATGGGCCACACCTGCTCCTACTACTATTTCGGCAAGGACCCGACCTTCGCCATCGGCACCGCGATTCCGTTCGGCCTCAACGCCCGCCAGACCAATGCCTGGATGTATCACGGCAGCGGCAACGACCTGCTGAACGAGTTCTACGCCAAGCACAACATGTACGGCATGCCCGCGGGCAACACCGGCGTGCAGATGGGCGGCTGGTTCCGCAAGGAGATCAAGACCGTTCAGGACGTGCAGGGCCTGAAGATGCGCATCGCCGGCCTCGCCGGCATGGTCATGGCGAAGCTCGGCGCGGTGCCGCAGCAGATCCCGGGCGGCGACATCTATCCGGCGCTCGAGCGCGGCACCATCGACGCCGCCGAGTGGGTCGGCCCCTACGACGACGAGAAGCTCGGCTTCGCGAAGGTTGCGCCCTACTACTACTATCCGGGCTTCTGGGAAGGCGGCCCCGCCATCCACCTCTTCATCAACAACGCGAAGTGGAACGAGCTGCCGAAGGCCTATCAGGCGATCCTGACCGCCGCCGCCGGCTACGCCAACTCGGACATGCTGGCCAAGTACGACGCCCGCAACCCGGCCGCCCTGCGCCGCCTGCTCGGCGCCGGCACGCAGCTCCGTCCGTTCTCGGCCGAGATCCTGGACGCCGCCTACAAGGCTTCCAACGAGGTCTATGACGAGGTGTCGGCCAAGAACCCGGACTTCAAGAAGATCTACGAGAACTACCGCGCCTTCCGCAACGAGGAATACCTCTGGTTCCAAGTGGCCGAATACGCCTACGACACCTTCATGATCCGCGCCCGCGCGCGCGGCTAAGGCGTCGTCTTCACGATCTCGACAAAGGGCGATCCACGGATCGCCCTTTTTATTGGGACGTTACGTCCTTCCCGGCATCAAGGAACGATTCCCATATGAGATGGCCCGCGGGGGCCTCCCGCCCGCGCCTATCGGCCGGAAGGAAAGACGAAGACATGATCTGGACGCTGCGCATCACATTCCTGCTCTTCATCGCCTGGATCGTCTTTCTCGTCTCGCCCTTCGTGGCCCTGTACGACCTCTCCCGGGCCGTGGAGGCGAAGGACGTCGACACCATCACGGAGCGGGTGAATTTCCGCGCCTTGCGGATCTCGCTCTCGCGCCAGATCGCCAGCGAGTTCCTGAAGACCCGCGACGGCAAGGAGGAGCTCGGCGGCCTCGACCCCCGCGCCGCGGCCAATGCCGGCGCGGTCATGGTCAATCCGCTGGTGGAGCAGCTCGTCACGCCGCAGGCCCTGATCGACCTGCTCGAGGACGGCTGGCCCCAGGCGGCGGGCAACCGCCGCGGCGGCGCTGCCGCGCCCGCGGTCTCGCCGGTCAGCTTCGATATCGGGTCCCTGGGACAGGCCCTCAAGCTGTTCTTCACCTCGGAAGGCCAGGGCTTCAGGAGCGTGACCGTGCCCATTCCGGTCGACGAGCCGCGGGACAAGCAGTTCAGGCTCACCCTTCGCCTGAGCGGGATGACCTGGCGCCTGACGGGCGTCGAGCTGCCCCAGGCCCTGCGCCAGGAGCTGATCCGGCGCGCGCCCAAGGCGACCACCTTGAACATTCCCTGACCGGATCCGCACGATCCGCCAGTCACGGCCAGAAAAAACCCGCCCGGGCAAGCTCGGGCGGGTTCTTTTTCCAAATGCTACGCAACTTTCAAGTCATGCAGTACAAATAAATACTTCAATAAAAACCAAGAAAACAATGCCCTTCGTCAGCCGTTCACAAGCAACCAACCCACCGTAGCCAAGGGGAATACCGTCCCCAATAGAAAACAGATTACGCTCGATGTCATAGGAGAACCCTCCTTCATCGGATCAACCTCCGGAAAAAGGAACCGTTCCCTAATTTTTCACTCACCGAGGAGTGAATACTTTTTCGCCGCGAGCCGGTACGCGGCGCCGCCGCGCTCGGGTTTTCACTTTCCAAGGAACCAAGCTTCACCGTTTCCATTGTCCAGCGGAAAGGTGAGGTGCGAAGATGAACGAGCAAGGCGGCTCATCGAGGGGCCTGATCAGCGATGCGGAATTCATCCGCAAGTGCCTGATCGTTCTGGGAATCGTCCTGCTCACCCTGGTCCTGTGGAGCCTGTCGAGCGTCCTGCTCCTGGGCTTCGGGGCCATTCTGGTCGCCATCATCTTCCATTCCGCCGCCGAGGGGCTCGTGCGCTACCTGCGCGTGCCGGAGCGCTGGAGCCTTGCCCTGGCCAGCCTCCTCATCCTGGGCCTCTTCGTCGGGCTGGCGATCCTGTTCGGAACGCAGCTCCGGTCGCAGCTGACCAACGTCATCGAGCAGTTGCCCAGGGCCCTCGACAATTTCGGCCGGGCCATCGGCGTGGGGGCGGTCAGCGACGATCTCAGCAACATCATCGATTCCCAAACCGCCGGCGGGCTCGCCAGCCGCCTGGCTGGCATCGGGGGAACCATCCTGGGCGGCCTGGCCGACTTCCTCCTGGTGGTCGTCGCGGGCCTCTACATCGCCGCCTCGCCCAAGACCTATGTGGACGGGCTGGTCAAGCTGTTCCCCCCCAAGCACCACGAGCGGGTGAGAGGCTCGCTCCACGCCTCGGGCGAGGCGCTGAAGCTCTGGCTGCTGTCCCAGCTCATCGCCATGGTGTGCGTCGGCGTGCTGTCGACCCTCGCCTACTGGATGATCGGCCTGCCCTATTTCTACGCCCTCGGCCTCATCGCGGGGCTGGTGGACTTCATCCCGTTCCTCGGCCCGATCCTGGGCGCCCTGCCGGCCGTCATGATCGCCTTCACGCTCGAGGGCAACGCGGCCCTGTGGACCATCGTGGCGGTGCTGGCGATTCAGCAGATCGAGGGCAACATCATCTTCCCCCTGGTGGCGCGCAAGGTGGTCACGATCCCGGCGGCGCTCGCCCTCTTCGCCATCGTGGCCGGAGGCATCCTGTTCGGCAGCTTCGGCCTGATCTTCGGCTTCCCGCTCGCCGTGGTCACCTACGTGCTCGTGAAGAAGCTCTATGTCCGGGAGACCCTGGGCGAGGACACGCCGATCCCGGGCGAGGAGGAGACCGCCGACAAGCCGTCGTGACCGGCGGCCCGAGCCTCGCGAACCCATGGAAAAGGGGTTCTGCGCTGGGACTCAGAACCCCTCCGTGACGATGTCGTCATGCGCCAATGGCGAGAATCCGGCAGAAGCCGGCAAGTATAAAACGGATTTTATGTCCTGTTCCGGTCACAAGCGCAGCTGTTTCGCTGCAGCCTCAGGTCGACCTCAAGCATTCCTCTGCGGCGGCGTCATTATCTTAGCCTCCAGCATCGAAGAGACCGGGATTCTGGGCGCGATCGTCAGGAGCGTCAAGGGGCGTCAAGCCGGATTTTCTTGCGGCCAGTCGGTGATCCGCTCCAGCAATTCACGAATGGTGAAGTCTTCCTCGGGTCCGGCCACGCGGTCGCGGACCGAGATCCCGGCCGCATGGACCGTCTCCGCATCCCCGGACACCAGGGGGTGCCACCAATAGAGGTCGTGCCCCTCCGCCACGAGCCTGTACGCGCAGGTCTCCGGCAGCCAGGACAGGCCGCGCACGGCATCGGGGGTCAGGCGCACGCAATCCGCCACCTTGGCCTGCCGGTTGGGATAGTCCCGGCAGCGGCAAGTCTGGTCGTCCAGAAGGGTGCAGCCGACATCCGTGTAGAGGACATCCCCCGTATCCTCGTCCTCCAGCTTGACCAGGCAGCAGCGGCCGCAGCCGTCGCAGAGGCTTTCCCACTCGTCCGGGGTCAGGCTCTCGAGGGTCTTGGCGCGCCAGAAGGGCAGCTCGTCCGGACGGTCTTCCGGAAGGGGGGCGGCGGGGGACGTTGCGTGTGTCATGGGGGGAGCCTTGGCGCCTCCTTTGCGGCGGTTTGAGGGAAGTCGCGAGGATGTGAGGTGCGGCTTTGTTGGCTCTGTCCCGTTTTCGCCCGGAAGAGGTAGAACCGTTTGAACCGATAAACCTGTTTGTGAGTTGTTGATAGAAGGTTTCGGCAGCTCGGAAGCGTTGCCGTAACGAAATTCAACAATCATATAAGCAGGCACAAGGTTGCCTGACCTGCCCCGAAGGACCGCCGTGCGCCCTCAACCCACTCCCCCCCTGTCAACCCGTCTCAAGCGCGCGGCTCTGGCATTCGACGCATGGCTCAACTCGTTCCTGTTCCAGAGCGGACGGGGACTGGCCGGCGCCTGGGATGCCTATTCCGAAAAGGCCAAGTGCCTGAGATTCCGCGGCGTTCCGCGCGTCGCCCTCGACCTCGCCAGCGAGGCGACGACGCTCGGCCTGGTCGGCGGCGTGGTGATGCTCGCCCTGGCGCTTCCGGCCTTCCGGGAGACGGAGGACGACTGGCTGAAGACCCAGGACCTCGCCGTCACCTTCCTGGACCGCTACGGGCAGGAAATCGGGCGCCGGGGCCTGAACCTGGACGATTCGTACAAGCTCGAAGACTTTCCGGACTACATGATCAAGGCCGCCCTGGCGACCGAGGACCGGCGTTTCTATGAGCACTGGGGCATCGACCCGATCGGCACCTTCCGGGCCCTCGTGGTCAACGCGCAGGGCGGCGGCGTGGTGCAGGGCGGCTCCTCGATCACGCAGCAGCTCGCCAAGAACCTGTTCCTCACCAACGAACGCTCCCTCGAACGCAAGATCAAGGAAGCCTTCCTGGCCGTGTGGCTGGAATTCCACCTGACCAAGGACGAGATCCTCAAGCTCTATCTCGACCGCGCCTATATGGGCGGCGGCGCCCACGGCATCGTGGCCGCGGCGGAGTACTATTTCGGCAAGTCGGCCAAGGACCTGACCCTCGCCGAGTCGGCCATGCTGGCCGGCCTGTTCAAGGCGCCGACCAAATATGCGCCGCACGTGAACCTGCCGGCGGCCCGCGCCCGCGCCAACGAGGTCCTGCGCAACATGGTCGAGGCCGGCTTCCTGACGGAGGGCCAGATCCAGATCGCGCGCCGCAACCCGGCGACCCCGGTCAACCGCAGCCGCGAGACCACCCCCGACTACTATCTCGACTGGGCCTTCGACCAGGTGAAGCGTCTCGCCGCCGACAAGAAGCTCGGCAGCGAGCGGGTGCTGATCGTGAAGACCCCGCTCGACACCGCGCTCCAGCAGCATGCGGAGCAGACCCTGGAGAACATGCTCCGCCAGCACGGCCGCCAGTACAAGGTGGGCCAGGGCGCCATGGTGGTGATGGACGTGGACGGCGCCGTCAGGGCCATCGTGGGCGGCCGGGATTACGGCCAGAGCCAGTTCAACCGCGCCGTCGGGGCGCTGCGCCAGCCGGGCTCGTCGTTCAAGCCCTTCGTCTATGCGGCCGCCATGACGGTGAACCCGAAGCTGCGGCCCAACTCGAACGTGGTCGACCAGCCCATCTGCCTGGGCAACTGGTGCCCGCAGAACTACGGCCGCAAGTTCTCCGGCAGCATGTCGCTCACCTCCGCCATCGCGCGCTCGATCAACTCGATTCCGGTGCGGATGTCGCTCGAGATCGGCAAGGGCAACGCCAAGGCCGGCCGCGCGGTCATCATCGACACCGCGAAGCGCATGGGCCTGACCCATCCGCTGACGGATTCGAGCTCGCTGCCCATCGGCGCGGCCGAGGCGACCGTCATCGACATGGCCGCCTCCTACGCGGTCTTCGCCAACGGCGGACGGCGGGCCGATCCCTACGCCGCCTGGGAGGTGCGCAGCTCCTCCGGCGAGATCATCTACCGCCACGACCGCGACACGGAGCCCAAGCAGGTTCTCGAACCCCGCGTCGTGAACGACATGAACTTCATGTTGAGCAAGGTGGTGGAGGAAGGCACCGGCAGGCGCGCCGCCCTCGACGGGATCAAGGTCGCCGGCAAGACCGGCACGACCAACGCCTATCGCGACGCCTGGTTCGTCGGCTACACGGGCAATCTCAGCGCGGCGGTCTGGTACGGCAACGACGATCACAGCACCATGAACGACATGACCGGCGGCAGCCTTCCGGCCATGACCTGGAAGGAAGTGATGACCGTCGCGCACCAGAACCTGGAGATCCGGCCGATGCCGGGCCTCGAGCCGGAGAGCGCCCGCGTCGCCTCGAAGGGCGGCTCCGCCACGGATCAGCAGGCCGCGCCTCCCGCCTATCTGGCAGGCACCCTGTCCCGTCAGTCCTACGAGGTGCTGGGCAACATCGGCAACCTGTTCCAGTCGGTGGAGCGCGCGGCCGCCCCGGCGGCTCCGGCGGGTGCCCAGAGCCAGGCGGCATCCACAGGGAACACGACCCGCGTCGCCCGTCAGGTCACCGTCCCCTAGCAGGATGGAGCGCCACGCGATATTGACGAACCTCCCGGCGGGCGCTTCGGCGCGCGCCTATTCGAGCTTGCCGTTTTCCGTGACAGCCAGATTCAACCTGACCGCCCTTCTGATCGTCTATGCGCTCCTGCTCGCGCTGGGGCTCGGATTGGGCACGGCCTACTGGGCCCTGAAGGGCGATCCGCCCTTCGGAGGCGTGCGTCTGGGCCCGTGGGAGACCTGGCCTCGGCTCGGCTCGCCCCAGGCCGATCCCTACATGCGGGCGATCGTCGCCCGGCGCGGCGAGATTCCGCTGGCGACCGGCGAAGGCCTGGCCCTGACCGCGAGGGTCGACAGCGAAGGCCGCCGCCTCGACGCCGGGTGCTCCTACCGCATCGGCTCGGTGATGCCGCCGGCGCGCCTGTGGACCCTGACGCTCTACGATTCCGAGGGCCGCCTTCCCCCGTCCGAACTCGGGCGCAGCAGCTTCACCTCCGCCGAGATCGTGCGGGCTCCCGACGATACCTTCTCCATCGCGCTGTCGCGCAACCTGACCGCCGGCAACTGGCTGCAGGTTCCGGCCGGGGGGCCGTTCAGCATCGTGCTCCGCCTCTACGACATGCCCGGCGCGGCCGGCTCCAACCTGGAGGCAAGCGCCTATCCGATCATCGAGCGCGTGGGGTGCGGGTCATGAAACTCCGCCACCGCTTCCTGCTCGCCACTCTCGTCGGCGTCGTGATGGGCCTGGGCGTCCACATCGCCACGATCATCGCCGCCCCGCGCCTTGCCGAGAACGACGCCTTCGGCAAGATCCTGCCGACCCTGGCCGCCGAGCGGGCGCAGATCGTCAGCGCCGCGGGCGGCGGCGACACCTGGCTTCCCCTGCCCGACCCGTCCGTCGCGGTCGCGGCCTGCGCGTTCGACCTGCGGACCGGCCCCATGCGCGTCGGCGCGCAGACCGGATCGCTCTTCCTGTCGTTCTCGTTCCACACCAAGACGGGCGGCGTGTTCTTCGCGGTCACCGACCGGGCCGCCGTGCGCAACCAGCTCGAAATCGTCGTCATGACGCCCCGGCAGCTCGACGAGGCCCGCGCGGCGGAAGACGAGAACGACCCCTCCCGCGACGTGCGCATCATCGCGCCCGAGGAACAGGGCTTCGTGGTGGTGCGCGTCGCGGCACCGTCCCACAGCCTGCGCGCCCAGGCGGAGGAATCCGCCAAGGCCGTCGCCTGCACGGTGGACGAGGAAGCCTGATGCCGTGGCGTCCGATGACGTCGCCGGACCTCGATCGGGTGCAGGAGCTGGCGGACCGGATTCATGTCGATCATCCCGAGGACAGGGATGTTCTGGCCGAGCGCCTGGAGCTCTATCCCGAGGGCTGCCACGTGCTCGAGGAAGGCGGAAGCGTCGTCGGCTATGCGCTCACCCATCCCTGGACGTTCGGAGAGCCGCCGCCGCTGAACGAGCGCCTGCGCGGGATCCCGCCGGTCCCCACCACCTATTACATCCACGACGTCGCGCTTCTGCCCGGCGGACGCGGCAAGGGACATGCGGCCGACATCGCGGAGCGCGTGGCCGAACATGCACGGTCGGAGGGCTTCACCAACTTGTCGCTGGTGGCCGTGAACGGGTCTCGACGGTTTTGGGAGCGGCTGGGCTTTCGTGCGGAGGCCGTACCGGGCCTGGAGACGAAGCTGCTCAGTTACGGGTCGGACGCGACGCTAATGGTGCGCGATCTGACGACGGCCGGCCGGCGCTGAACGACGCGCGGGCCCGATCTTGGATCAGAAGCGGCGGCGACGGCCCGGGCCGTCCGACGCGAAGGGCTTCGAGGGACCCGGATTGGGAGAAGGCCGCTCGTAGCGCACGCCGGTGAAGAGCAGGATCTCGCCCCTCGGCTCGTCGGGAGAAAGGTGCGGGCGCAACGGCCGCGAAGCGGCGTCGGGGAAATCGATCACCACACCGGGCGATCTTATCGAGACCTCACGCATCGGATATCCTCCCTTCACCGGGACAAAGCTGCTTCGACCGACCTCAACAAAATAGCCCTATGGTTAACAGACGGTTTCCGGGAAGGCGGGCTTTGCTTCAAAAACCTTGCTCGGACACAAAACCAACAACTACGGCTGCGCTTCTGTTCCATGCGCGCCCGATCACATCCTCTCCATCTGGAGGGGCTGGTTAAAGATGCGCTAACGGACATTCTCTAAGCTCCCGGCTCAGTTGCGTGAGTAGAGTTGAGTGATGGCGTCCCTTGCTTCGCCGGACCGCCGGCCGGATCTGTCGGGTCTCGACATGGCGGAGACCAACGGCACCGATGCGCGTGCTGCCCTCCTGAAGGCCAATGCGGAGATGTTCGTCGCGGCGCCCGTCCGCGACCGGGAGATGATCGAGACCTTCGAGATGCTGGCGCTCGGCTTCCTGCCGATGGTGAGCCACGCCACCCTGGTCGAGATCGCGCGCATTCTCGCCGCCTGCGAGGACACGCCCGCTTCCGTGCTCGACCATCTCGCGCGCCATTCGCCGCAGGCGCGGGACATCGTTCTCAAAGGCGCCGCTCGCCTGCCCTCGCCGCAGGGGGACAAGCGCCTCGCGACACGGGAGGGGCGGATGCGGCTGGCCTCCCGCTCCGACATCGAGCCGGCTCTCGCGGAGCGCCTTCTCGTCCTGCACGAGGACGACATCGACGACCGTCTGGCCGCCAATGCGGGCTTCGTGCCCGCGGAGCCTGCTTTCGACGCCCTCGTGCGCCGCGCGCAGCACCGCCCTGCCCTCGCGACCCTTCTCCTTGCGCGCAGCGATCTCGCCTGCGCGCAGGAGGCGGCCCTCTATCTCTCCGCATCACCCGAGCGCCGTGCGCAGATCAGGAACAGGATCGCGGCCTCGCTCGCGCATCGGCGTGCGAAGCTGACCTTCGTGCTGACGCAGCACGACATGGGCGAGTTCCTCGATGCCGCGAAGGAAGGCGATGCGCGGCGCCTCGAATGCCTGATGAACGCGGCCCTCGGCTTTCCGCCCGCAACCGATTGGTGCTGTCTGCAGATCGGCCGCCACGGACTTCTCGCCCTCGGCCTGAAGGCTCTCGGTTTCGCGCACAAGGATGCCGCGTGCGTCTTCATCGCCCTGCATCCGGCGCTCTCGCATCCCCTGTCGGCGCTCAAGGCGCTGGCGCGCATCGTGCGCGACGTTCCGAGTCCCGTGGCGCTCGCGCTCGTGGAATCGATCCTGGATGTGCAGGCTCTGTCCTGGAACGAGGCCACGCAGCGGGCGCTCGCGGATGCGCAAGCCGATCGCCGCGCCTTCGCGGCCCTGGCGCAACGGGGACAGACCAACGCAGATCCCTGACAGCCCGCTTCAGCGCTCGGTGCTCATCATGCCTCGCGTTGCTGTCCTCCCCGGATCTCGGCCGGTTCGAAGGCTCACGCGGATAGCACCGACCTGCTCTCCTCCCTCACGGATCTTGGGCCTCGAAAGCGCCAGCCTGCTCTCCTCCCCCTTGTGGGGAGGAGGTGGAGGTGGGGGTGTGGGCGATAGCCTATGACGGTCCGGCGCCCACACCCCCACCCTGGCCCTCCCCACAAGGGGGAGGGAAGACCGTTGTGCTGAACACCGCCACATCCACGACGGTCGCAACCAAACTCCACCCTCATCCTGAGGGGTCACGAAGCGACGTCTCGAAGGAGGGCTCACGGATGCCGGTGAAGGCCTCAGATCTCCGGCGCGAGATCGAGGAAATGCCTTCCGTCGCGGTCGTCCACCTCGACCAGCCAGAGATCGGAATCGAAGCGCAGCTCCCGCTGCACCCGTTCCTCCACATCGAGCGGCGTCACGTCCTGCAGCACCGGGACGAACAGGCGCTCGCCGGATTCGTCGAGGAAGAGCTGCGGCGCGGGTCCATAGAGGCTCGCGGTGCCGTCGAGACGATCCACCTTCACGAAGATGGCCCCGGCCTCCGCCGCGCCGCGACGGCGCAGGGCGGCCTCGATCCCCTCCACGCCGCAGCGGCGCAGATAGGCCGAGACCCAGAAGTCGGAACGAAGGCGCGCCACTACGGGACCGCGATGCCGGAGGCGGCGGACAGCTCGCGGATCGTGCGGGCATTGAGCTCGCCCGTCACCGGCAGGTTGCGGTCCTGTTCGAAGCGCTCGATGGCGTGGCGCGTCTCCGAACCCATGATGCCGTCGACCTTGATGTTGAACCCGAGCTTGGCGAGCGCGCGCTGGCCGGAGAGCACCACGTCGCCGTTGTCGCTGTGTCCCACATTGGCGGGCGGCATCGGAACCGGGCCGCCCATGCGGATGATCTCCGCGATGGGATCGCGCACGAGCGGCGCCCTGGACGGAGCGGCCGCGACTTTCGCTGCCGGAGCGGGCGCGGCACGCGGGGACGGCTGGGAAACGGCGCCCGGCTGACCGTTGTTGCGGATCAGATCCGTGATGGCGCTGCGCGAGGGCGGCATGGGCACGGCGACGGAGGGCGACGCCGCAGGAGCGGGAGCCGCCTCGAACGTCTGCGGCGCCGTCTCCGCCTGCGCCTGGGACGGAGCCGCCATGGGATGGGCCGCCGGCAGCGGCTGCGCGGCCTGCGGCGCCTCGGGGCTCTGGTTGAAGAGCGGCGCGGGATGATGGGCCGTCTGAAGCACGAGAGCGTTCCAGGCGATGTAGGTGCCGCACCCGCCCAGGATCAGCGTCCCCAGGATGCGGCGGGGATGCTGCAGGGCCAGCGACAACAGGCGCGCGGAAAGGCTCGGCGTCTTCGGCTTGCGCTTCACGGCCGATCTCCTCCGCACGGGCGCGGAGATCATGAAATCATCGTCGGAGCGGGCGGCTAGGGCTTCACGCAAGAGAGGTCATCCCGTCTTGAGAACGATCACGTCGGATTCAGGGCGCTTGGCTGCCGGGACAAGTCCCTTGGCGGCAGCGGCGCGGTGCGCGTCGACCGGCAGGCTGATCTTCACGCAGGTCCCGTTGCCGGGCGCGCTGGAAATGCGCAGCCGGCCCTGATGCAGGGTCACGAGGCCGCGCACCACGGAAAGGCCGAGGCCGTTGCCCTTTTCCGGGCGGGCGCGCGTCGAGCCTTGATAGAACGGCATGCCGAGTCGCGGAAGCTCGTCCTGCGCCACGCCCACGCCCGTGTCGCGGACCGCGAGGGTGACGGCATCGGCCTCGTGCCGCACCTCCACGGTCACCTGCCCGCCCTGCGGCGTGAACTTCACCGCGTTGGAGAGCAGGTTCAGCAGGATCTGCCGGCAGGCGCGCCGGTCGGCCACGAGCGCGGGCAGGCCGGGCGCCAGCTCCTGCTTGAGCACGATCCCGCCCTGCTCGGCGGGCAGCGCCATGACCGTGCAGCATTCGCCGATCAGCTCCGCGAGGTCGATGGTCTCGAAGGCGAGATTGTAGTGCCCGGCCTCGATGGCCGAGAGGTCGAGCAGCGTGTTGACCACGCCCAGCATGTGCTGGCTCGATTGATTGATGATCTGCGCGTAGCCCTCGCGCCGGTCGAGCAGGATGGGCCCGCCTTTGCCCATGAGGATTTCGGAATAGCCGATGATGGCGTTGAGCGGCGTGCGCATCTCGTGGCTGACGGTGGCGAGGAGCTGGGCGCGGCCCTCGCTGGCGCTCACCGCCTCGCGGCGCATGGCGTCGAGCTCCTCCGCATGGCGGCGATGCTCGGTGATGTCGCGGATCACCGCCACGGCGGCGCAGCGGTCGTCGCCCGGCAGGACGAGCCGGTTCGCGCGCATCTCGATCCAGATCGTGGATTGGGACGGACCCTCGCCCGTCTGCACGCGCAGCTGCGCGACCGCGAAGCCGCTGCCGTTGGCGGCGTCGCTGATCGCCTTCAGGAAGGCGGGCCTGTCGGCGACGTGGATGCGCGTGAACAGGCCGTTGCCGTGGATCGAGGACGGCGATGCGCCGAGCAGGCGCGTACAGGCGCCGTTGGAACGCAGGACGATGCCGTTGCCGTCATGCCAGGTGACGAGGTCGTCGATGGCGAGCAGGGTCTGCGCATCGCGCTCCGCGCCCGCATCGGCGCCCGTGCCGAGCAGCGCCGCGACCGTCCGGTCCGACACGAGACGGGACAGGACATGCCCGAACGCCACCGCCCCCGCGATGGCGAATACTGCCCCGGCAGGCAGGCTCCGGCCGGCCATGCCGTAATTCTGGAGAAGGAGGGTCAGGGGAAGGCCCAGCAGGGCGAGGAGGCAGGCAGCGAGAAAGCCCCGGCGCGAGCCGGACGAGGCGGCCTCCAGCGGCACCGCGAGCAGGGCCGGCAGGGCGAGGAGAAGCGGTCCGCCGCCCGCCGCCATGGCCTTGGCGACGAAGAAGGTCAGGGCCGTGGACATCACGGCCTGGGCCGTGCCGAGCCGCCCCCAGCGGGAGAGGACGAACACGGATGCGAGAGGCGCGAGAATCAGGATGGCCCAGTAATCGAGAAGCTCGGGCGCCACCTCCCCCAGCAGGGACAGGGGCAGGCCCGCCATGGCCACCAGGGACGTCGCCATGCGGCCGACGACGAACCGCTCCTGACGCAGACGCTCGGCGGGAACGGCCAGAGCCGAACGATGGACGAGCCCGGAGAGCCATTCATCGGTCCAGTTGCCTGTGAGGTCCGTTTGCAAGGCGTTTCCGCTCCCCGTCTTCACTGGACCGGACCCTGACAGAGGCCGCTTAAGCGAACCCTAAAGGGACCGGCGGCAGCCCCGCACCCGGGTCCCGCAGGCGGCCCGCCCGCGTGGGTGCCGTCTGAGAGACGCCAGGTTTTGACATGGTTCCTCAATAGCTTAACGGCGCTCGCGCCGGTTTAACCCTTTGTTCATCCTGTCCGCACGTTGTCGCCGGAGGTCCTACTCGGCGGCGGGCGGGCACGTTATGATGCTGCGCGTCATCTACCGCCCAGGGCAATCAGCAGCCGGCCATGTTCTCCATTCTGCGTTTCATCCTCATCGTCGGAGCGATCTTCTACTATTCGCCCGTGCGCGAGCGCAGCGACATGCCCGCCTCCCTCGAGGCCCTTCTCGGCTGGTCGAAGGCCGGAAACGAGGACGACGCGGAAGTGGCCCCTCCCCTGACGCCCGACCGGCTCGAAACCGTGTGGCAGGCCCTGCCCGACAGGGCCAAGCAGGCGGTGATCGAGAAGATCCTCACCACCTCGGGCCTTGGCGCCCCCGCCCCTTCCGGGCCGACCGACACCCTCCAGCCGGGCGAGCGCCACCCTTCCTTACGCTGAAGCGCGCCTTTGCGCGCCTGCCGCCATCGCCAAAGCGGCCCGCCATGACTATATGAGCGGCAGACACGATAGGAATGCCATGCTGCCGTCAATTGACGAGATCGTCTCCAATTTCGAGCTGCTCGACGACTGGGAAGAGCGCTACCGCTACATCATCGAGCTCGGCCGCCAGATGGAGCCGCTGGCCGAGGAGGCCCATACGGACGCCAACAAGGTGCAGGGCTGCGCCAGCCAAGTCTGGCTCGTGACGCAGCTCGACCCGACCCAGGGCGACAAGCCGGTGCTGCGGCTCGTGGGCGACAGCGACGCCCATATCGTGCGCGGCCTCGTGGCCCTGCTGATCTCCCTCTACAGCGGCAAGACCCCGGCGGACGCCCTCTCCACCGACGCCCTCGCTCTGTTCAAGGAACTCGGCCTGTCGGAGCATCTGACGCCGCAACGGTCGAACGGCGTCAGATCCATGGTCGAGCGCATCCGCCACGACGCGCAGGCGGCGCTGGCCGCCTCAGGATGAGGCCTTCGAGACGCCGCTGACGCGGCTCCTCGGAGCCTGGCTCATGAAGCGCCGATAGCCCTCCTCCCCACGAATTTTGAGCCTCACCGGAAGCGCGCCCTGCTCTCCTCCCCACGGACCTCGGGCCTCGCCGAAAGCGCCGCGTTGCTCTCCTCCCCCTTGTGGGGAGGAGTTGGAGGTGGGGGTGTGGGCGCCACACCTTCATAGGCTATCGCTCACACCCCCACCCTAACCCTCCCCACAAGGGGGAGGGAAATCGCGCCGCGCCTTTATGGGCCAGACTTTGAGGTCAGGTCCGCCCGCCCTCGATCACCACCGCCTTCCAGGTGCGGATGCCCCGCGATGCGGCGGGGCCCTGCGCGGCGGCCTCGATGCCGTAATGCTCGGCGAGCCGCGCCAGCGCCATGCGCAGCACGATCTTGGCCGAGCGCGGCGGCCAGTGCCGTTCGCGCTCGATCACCTCCAGCCCCTTGAGGAACCCGCAGAGATCCATGAGCAGGTCGGCGAAATCGGCGCCGACCGCGTCGAAGGCGTGCCGGATCCGCTGGCGCGCCGCCACCATGCGGTCCGAGGCATCGGAGGGCGAGGACGGACCGCCGCTGCGGGGCATCGCATCCCAGCGCGCCGTCACGCTCGGCAGCATCCCGGCCAGCATGATGTCGGTCCGCAGGCGCTCGCCCGCCTGATACGACGCCTCGTCGATCAGCGGCTGCCCGTCGCGGCCCTTGCGGCGGTGCAGCCAGTCGAGGGGGCTCTCGTCCGTGTCGACCCGCACCCGCTGCATCCCGGCTTCCGTCTCCATGGCGACCAGCGCCGTCTCCCGGTGCTGATGGAAGAAGGCGGCGTCCGGCTCCGGCGCCTCGGCGCGGCGCAGATGCGCGCGTCCCGCTTCGGTCAGGCACAGGGTCGTCTGCCCAGTCTTCGCCTTCTCCCAGCAGGCGAGATCGTGCCGCTGCAGGGCATCGGCCGCCGCGCGGGAGAACCGGCCCGCCCCCACGGAGACCCCTGCCCTCCTGCGCTGGAGGATCACGTCCTTGTCGTCGGTGGGGTCGAGCAGAACCCGCGCCTCCGGCAGCCCGAGGGCGCTCAGCAGGCGCTGCGCCTCCTTCGCCAGCAGGTCGTTGCGGCGCAGGTTGGAAGGCTCCCTCGCCCGTCCCTCGCCGTCGCGCCTCCGGCCCGCCCGGCGGCTCCGCCCGGCGGCGGGATCGGGCTTCTTCGAAATCGTCTCGTCTGAGCAATCGCCTTTTTTGTTCATGATTTGTTCCTAAAATAACTAAACGGAGGGACGAGTCCCTCCGCCCTTGATAGTGGGCCATCATTCCTACCTGTCAACGGCGATTCATGGGCGGTGTTAATAGCGAGGATAACTCCCTCCCGAACCGTGCCGGAAAACGAACGCGCCCTTGCCGCTCGGCGAAGGGCGTCCGATTCTCATGCGGCGGTGGTGGCCGAGGGCGTTCCGGGTTCGCTGCCATGGGCGAAGGCGAAGCCCTCGTCGGCCCAGCCCGTCATGCCGCCCAGCATGAGTTTGACGGAGCGGCCGAGGGTCGCCAGCTTTAAGGCCGCGCGGTCGGCGCCGTTGCAGTGGGGACCGGCGCAATAGACGACGAAGAGCGCGTCGCGCGGCCATGCCGCCAGCGTCTCCGCCGTGATCTGCCGGTGCGGAAGGTTGATCGCGCCCGGCACGTGCCCGCGCAGATAGGCGTTCGGGCCGCGCACGTCGAGCAGCACGAAATCGACCGTGCCGCTCTGCATGGCGTCATGCACGTCGGCGCAGTCGGTCTCCAGGGAAAGACGGCGCGCGAAATGCTCGGCGGCCTGGGCGGGTGAGGCCGCGACGACGGTGGCGACGGAACTGACTGGCATTGCAATCTCCCTGTGGAAAAGCCGCTGCCAGATTTCCGCGCCGGAGCTAAGGTGAAAAGCGGCACTCATGCCAACAAGCGTTCAAATCATGCCAAACCGTCTCGTCGTCGCCCTCGCCTATGACCGGCTGTGCACTTTCGAATTCGGCATCGCCACGGAAGTGTTCGGCCTGCCGCGCCCCGAGATGGGACCGGACTGGTATCGCTTCGCGGTCTGCGCCATCGAGCCGGGCCCGCTGCGGGCCACGGGCGGCTTCCATGTCATCGCCGATGGCGGGCTGGAGCTGCTGGAGGATGCGGGCACCATCGTCATCCCGGGGTGGCGCGGCGCCATGGCGGAGCCCGTTCCGCCCGCGCTGATCGAGAGCCTCAGGCGGGCCCATGCGCGCGGCGCGCGGCTGATGTCGATCTGCTCGGGTGTCTTCGTTCTCGCGGCCGCGGGTCTGCTCTCCGGCAAGAAGGCGACGACCCACTGGCATTACGCGGAGCAGCTTTCCGCCGCCTATCCCGACATCCAGGTGGAGCCGAACGTTCTTTACGTGGATGAAGGCAGCGTGCTCACCTCCGCCGGCAGTGCGGCGGGCATCGATCTGTGCCTGCACGTGGTGCGCCACGATTTCGGACCCGAGATCGCCAACCGCATCGCGCGGCGTCTCGTTGTGCCGCCGCACCGGGAGGGCGGACAGGCCCAGTTCGTCGAGCGCCCGGTGCCGCCGGCCCGGGAGGGCGTGCGCTTCGGACCGCTCTTCGACCGCATGCGCTCGCGCCTGACCGAGGAGCAGCCGGTGGCGGAGCTCGCCGTCGAGGCCGGCATGAGCCTTCGCACCTTCCTGCGGCGCTTCAAGGCGGCGACGGGAATGCCGCCGGGGGAGTGGCTGCTGACGGCGCGGCTCCTGCGCGCCCGCGAGTTGCTGGAGACGACGACGCATTCCATCGACGCCATAGCAGCGGCATCGGGCTTCGGCTCGGCGGCGGCCCTGCGCCACCACTTCCGCGCCCGCCTGGGCACGAGCCCGGCCGCCTACCGGATCAGGTTTGCGCGCAACAACGGCGGCGATGCGGACGCCGCACGGCCCGCATAACAAAAAAGCCGCCCGTGGGGCGGCTGATTTAAAGTATTCGTTAAGGATCAGCCGCGGGAGGAGCGGCGCTTGCGGCGCTGCTGACCGAGACCCATTTCCTTCGCGAGCTCCGAGCGGGCCTTCGCGTAGTTGGGAGCGACCATCGGGTAATCGACGGGCAGGCCCCACTTCTCGCGGTACTGCTCAGGAGTCATGTTGTACTGCGTCCGCAGGTGACGCTTCAACGACTTGAACTTCTTACCGTCCTCCAGGCAGACGATGTAGTCCGGAGTGACGGACTTCTTCACCGGAACGGCGGGCTTCGGAGCCTCGGCCGGCACCTCGATCGCGCCGCCCCCGACACGCAGAAGAGCCGAATGGATATCGTTGATCAGGTTCGGGAGTTCGCCCGACGGAACGGAGTTGTTGCTCACGTAAGCCGAAACGATGTCTGCCGCCAGCTCGATATAGTTCGATGTAGCGATGTTGTCGCTCATTTTGATTTTGTTCCTTTCCGGTTCTTTAGAACAACTCAAAAAAGCTTTTAAGCCCATATTTTGAGCAGTCTTTTCCGAGGCTATGCTTGCCTCATCATCGAACCGCACTGTAATCACGCATAAAACGTGCCTGACCGCTCAGGTATGGCAAAATTCACCGGATTACAAGATGTTCAAAAGGAAAACTTTGGAAAACTCTGTATCATCTTCGTGAACGCAATAAAGACCGCTTGTTTACAGCTCCTGCTTTTAACCATAGGTCACGTGCTGGCTAAGCTCATGTCCGGCATCCGGACCAGAAGAAGTAGCTATTTATCGTTCTCTTCCGTTCCTTCGCCCGCTTCGCAGCATCGGGCGGGACTGTCACCGGTTAATCGGTGTTATATATGGGTGCCGGTCCCGTATTCCTTAACGTCACGATCTGGATGGTTTCATGAAGCTCGAGCGCCTTCCTTCTCCTGTGCTTCCGCCCGCCCCCGCCGCCCCGGCGAAACCCCATGTCTTCGAGCTTCATGGCGAGCGGATCCGGGACGATTATGCCTGGCTGAAGGCTGAAAACTGGAAGGACGTGCTCAAGAACCCGCAGGCGCTCGATTCGTCGATTCGCGAATACCTGGAACGGGAGAACGCCTACACGGCGGCGGCCTTCGCGGGCACGGAGGCGTTCCAGCAGCGTCTCGTTGCGGAAATGCGCGGCCGCATCAAGGAGGACGATTCCTCCGTGCCTCAGCCGGACGGGCCCTATTCCTACTTCACCCGCTACCGCGAGGGCGGACAGCATCCCCTCGTCTGCCGCATGCCGCGCGACGGCGGCGCGGAGACGATCATGCTCGACGGGGACAAGGAGGCGGACGGCCACGCCTTCTTCGACCTCGGCGGCGCGGATCACTCTCCCGACCACCGCCTGATGGTCTGGGGCTCCGACGTCAAGGGCTCCGAATACTTCACCCTGCGCGTGCGAGATCTTGAGAGCGGCGAGAATTTCGCCGACGAAGTGCCCCACACCTCCGGCGGCGCCGTCTGGCTCAACGACTCGTCGGGCTTCTACTATGTCGAACTCGACGAGAACCACCGTCCCGTACGCGTCAGGCGCCACATGCTCGGCACGCCGGCCGATCAGGACGCGGTGATCTACGAGGAGAAGGACCCCGGCTTCTTCGTCAAGCTCGGCGTGACGCAGTCCGACGCCTTCGTGCTGATCGAGGCGAGCGACCACGAGACGTCGGAGGTCTATCTCATCGACAGGACCGACCCGACGGCGACGCCGCGCCTGGTCGAGCCGCGCACGCCGAAGCTGCAATACGACGTGGAGCATCACGGCGACAGCCTGATCATCCTGACCAATGCGGACGGGGCCGAGGACTTCAAGATCGTCACGGCGCCGGTCACGACGCCCGGGCGCGCCCATTGGCGCGACCTCGTTCCCTACCGGCCGGGCGTGATGATCCTCTTCGTCATGGCGCTCGCGCGCTATCTCGTACGCCTCGAGCGGGAGAACGCCAATCCCCGCATCGTCCTGCGCGAGATCGCGACCGGCCGCGAGGAGACCATCGCCTTCGAGGAGGACACCTATTCCCTCGGGGTCGATCCCGGCTATGAATTCGATACCGACACGATCCGCTACCGCTACTCGTCCCTCACCACGCCGACGGAAGTCTACGACTACGACCTGCGCACGGCGGAGCGGACCCTGCGGAAGCGGCAGGAAGTGCCGAGCGGGCACAACCCCGCCGATTATGTGACGCGCCGCCTGTTCGCGACCGCGCCCGACGGCGAGCAGGTTCCGATCTCCATCGTCCACCGGCGCGAGATCGCCCTCGACGGAACGGCGCCCTGCCTGCTCTACGGCTACGGCTCCTACGGCATGTCCATGTCGGCGAGCTTCCGCACGGGCATCCTCTCGCTGGTCGATCGCGGCTTCGTCTATGCCATTGCCCATATCCGCGGCGGCACGGAGAAGGGCTGGCGCTGGTATCTCGACGGCAAGCGCGAGAAGAAGACGAACACCTTCACGGACTTCATCGCCTGCGGCGAGGCGCTGATCGCGGCGGGCTACACCGCGCGCGGGCGCATCGTGGCCCATGGGGGCAGCGCGGGCGGCATGCTCATGGGCGCGGTCGCCAATCTGGCGCCGGACCTGTTCGCTGGCATCGTGGCCGAGGTGCCGTTCGTGGACGTGCTCAACACCATGCTCGACGCGGATCTCCCCCTCACCCCGCCGGAATGGCCGGAATGGGGCAACCCGGCCGCCGACGAGGCCGCCTTCCGCACGATCCTGTCCTACTCCCCTTACGACAATGTGAAGCCCCAGGCCTATCCGGCCATCCTGGCGCTCGCGGGCCTCACCGATCCGCGGGTGACCTATTGGGAACCGGCCAAATGGGTGGCGAAGCTTCGCTCCACCGCGACCGGCGGCGGCCCGATCCTGCTCAGGCTCAACATGGATGCCGGCCATGGCGGCGCCTCCGGCCGGTTCGACAGGCTGGAGGAGGTTGCAATCGCCTATACATTCGCGATTAAAACCGTGGCAGGTTTCCAGAACTGATCGAGGCCCTATGTCCAGGGGTCATGTCCGGAAATCGGGGCAACGAGAAGGATGGGACGCGCGTTAAGAGCATCCGCGAGTACGAGTACGAGTACATGAAGAAGCAACGCGAATTGCCGGATGCAAAGAACGGCGCCCCCGCCGCGGGCGACGATCCTGCCCGCATGGCCGAGCTGCGGAGCCGCCTGGAGGCCGCGGAAGCGGAGCTGGACCGGTGCCGCGGCACCCTGCGGATGTCGCTCGACGTGGGAAGGCTCGGCTCCTGGGAGCGCGACCTCGCCACGAACGAGCTCGTCATCGACAAGGCCGGCAAGACGATTCTCGGCGTCGGGCCCGACGACACCCTGACCTACGAGCAATACGAGCGGATGATCCATCCGGGCGACGTGGAGCGGCGCAGTCAGGCCCTCGCCTATGCCCTGGCCACGAAGACCGACCTCAACATCGAGCACCGCATCATCCGCTCCGACGGCCGGATCGGGCGGGTTCTGGTCCGGGGCGGCGCCATCTACGAGGCCGGCCGCCCGATCCGCATCCTCGGCGTCATCCAGGACGTCACCGAGCGTGAAAAGGCCAAGGAGGAGATCAACCTCGCCCAGCGCCGCCAGGAATTCCTCCTGCGCCTGAACGACCAGCTTCGCGGCATCGACGACCCCTACGAGATCATGGAGGCCACCGCCCGCGCCCTGGGCCGTTTCCTCAAGGTCGACTGCGCGGGCTACGGAGAGGTCGACGAGAACCGGGAGCTCATTCTCGTGGAGCGGGAATGGTCCAGGGGCGCGATCAGCAACGAAGGGCGGCACTACCGCCTCCAGGACTTCCTGCCCGACATGCTGGCGGAGCTCAAGCAGGGGCGCACGCTCTCGTTCAACGATCTGAAGAACGACCCCGACCGGGCCAACCTGTCCCGTCAGGGGGTCTTCAACGCGGTGAACGCCAGGACCGCGCTCGCCATCCCCCTGCTCAAGAACCAGCGCCTGACGGCCCTGCTCTATCTGAACGCGGCCGAGCCCCACGAATGGTCCAGCGACGAACTCGCGCTGATCGAGGACGTGGCCGAGCGCACCTGGATCGCGGTCGAGCGGGCCCGGGCGGAAGCCGCCCTGCGGGAGAGCGAGGCGCGCTTCCGCGTGATCGCGGAGTCGCTTCCGGCCCTCGTCTGGATCATCGACACCAACCTGCACCTGACCTATGCCAACGACCGCTGGCGCGAGTTTTCCGGGCTTCCGGCGGAAGACGCCCTCGGCGACAGCTGGATGCACTGGATCCACCCGGACGACCTCGCCCGGGTGCGCGCCGAGATGGAGCCGGTGGGCCGGAGCCAGTCGGCCCACACCACCGAGATGCGCTACCGCACCCTCCAGGGCGAGTATCGCTGGCACATGATCCAGGCCGCGCCGGTTCACGACGCCCGCGGGGAGTTCAGGGGCTGGTGCGGCACGAGCGTGGATATCCACGACCTCAAGGAGACCGAGCAGGCCCTGCGCCGCAGCGAGGAGCAGCTTCGCATCGCGCTCCGGGCCGCGAAGATGGGCGACTGGAACTGGGACATGGACAGCGACGTCATGACCCTGTCGGAACGCGCCGCCGAGATCTTCGGCCTGGAGCCCGGCACCGCCCTGACCTGGACCGACCTGCGCAACCTGCTTCATCCGGCCGACATGGAGCGGGCATCCGCGGCCATGCTGCGGTCCATGGACACCCAGGCGCCCTACGACGTGGAATACCGGATCACCCGCGCCAGCGACGGGGTCCGGGCCTGGGTCGCGGCGCAGGGCCAGACGACCTTCAACGAGTTCGGCATCCTGAGCGGCATGACCGGCGTGGTGCAGGACATCACGGACCGCAAGCACGCCGAGGAGCGCCAGCAGCTCTTGATCCGCGAGCTGCACCACCGGGTCAAGAACACCCTCGCCACCGTGCAGGCCATCGTGGGCTCGACGGCGCGCACCGCGTCGAGCATCGACGATTTCTACCAGGGCTTCGTCGGCCGCATCGTGTCGCTCGCCCGCACGCACAACCTGCTCACTGAAGACCTCTGGCAGAAGGCCTCCCTGGAGGAGCTGGTCCAGACGGAGCTCGGCCCCTACGAGGACGAGGCGAGGAACCGGGTCGTCGTCGAGGGCCCGTCCGTCGAGCTGCCCTCCGAGGCGGCCGTTCCCATCGGCATGGCGATCCACGAACTGACCACCAATGCGGCCAAGCATGGCGCCCTCTCGACCTTCGGCGGTCAGGTGGAGGTGAAATGGGAGGTCGTGCGCGGCGGCGACCGGCCGATCCTTCGCTTCTCCTGGACGGAGCGCGGCGGTCCGCGCGTCTCGATGCCGACCCGCCAGGGCTTCGGCTCGCGCCTGCTGCAACGGGTTCTCGCCACGCAGCTCCAGGCCGATGTGAACATGGATTTCCCGGAAGACGGTTTGCGGTTTACGATGGTGCTGCCCATCCCCGGCGACCCGCCGCTCTTCAATCCGGACAAGTGACATGCTGCTGAATGCCGCCCGCTCGCATCTCGTCGTCGTCGACATGCAGGAGCGCCTCATGCCGGCGATCCTGGACGGCGACCAGGTCGTCAAGCGGGCGCGGGTCCTGATCGCCGCCGCCGCCCGGCTCGGCGTGCCCGTCACCGTGACCGAGCAATATCCCAAGGGCCTCGGCCCCACGGTCTCCGCCGTCGCCGAGGCCCTCCCGGCCGATCCCGTCGTCCTGCCGAAGATGGACTTTTCCGCCGCCGGCGATGCCGCCACCATGGAGCGGATGATGGCCCTGCGCGCCGAGCGGCGCGATCAGGTGGTGCTCTGCGGCGTGGAGGCTCATGTCTGCGTGCTGCAGACCGCCCTGGGCCTGAAGAACGCGGGCTTCGACGTCTTCGTCACGGGGGACGCGGTGTCGAGCCGCTCCGGCCACAGCGTGAGCGCGGCCTGCGCGCGCCTGCTCCATGCGGGCTGTCACTGGGTGACGACGGAGATGGTGGTGTTCGAATGGCTCGAACGGGCGGGCACGGACGATTTCCGCGCCCTGTCGGCGCTCATCAAGTAGCCGAGGAGCCGCGGTCGCCCTCGCCGCCGGACGCGATGAATTCCTTCAGCTCGTCCAGGGAGTTGAACCGGAACACGCCCTGGGGCGTCTGCGCCTCGATCGAGCCGTCCGAGAACATGACGTAGCGGTTGTCGCCGGAATTGTAGGTTCCGACGATCGTGGAGGCGGAATCTCCCGCGTCGGCCCGGGTCTCCTCGTCGGCCGCGGCATCCTCTTCCGGCGCCGCCTCCGTGGCCGGCTCCTCGGTCTCGTCGAAGCCGGGGGGCTCGCGCCGCTCTTCCTCCTCCTCGGGCGCCGCGGACGGCTGCTCTTCTTCCTCGGAACGGACTTCGTCGGGCCCGGGCGCATAGAGGGTTTCGTCGGTCTCGGGATCCTCGATCTCGGTGTAGACCGTCTCGCGGTAGCGGTCGGCGATCAGGAAATCCGGCACCCTCACCTCGGGCGCCTCTTCCTCCTCGGCGACACGCTCGGGCTCGCGGGGGGCCTCGGGATAGACGCGCGGCTCCATGGGCTGGAACAGGTCGGCCGGCGCCTCGTCGCGGCTGTCGGCGGCGGGCCCGGGCTCGAAGTCCCGGTCCCTGTCCAGGTTGCTTTCGGGCGCCTCGGGGAAGAGCGGCAGCGGCGGCTGCTCGGTGCGCGGCTCGGGCTCCGGAGCGGCTTCCGCCGACCGGCTGCCGAACAGCCCGCCGGACAAGGCCGCCAGCGAAAGCCCGCCTGCGGCGGCGGCCGGCGCAAGGGAGGGTTGCGCTGTCGGCAGGGACGCTCCCGCCTCGTCGTCGTTCAGGTCGGCGTGAAGGCGCGCCAGCTCGCCCTGGATCCGGCTCAGCTTGGACACCGCGGCCGCGATGCCCAGAAGCAGCGCACCGCTCGCGGCAAAGACGCTTCCGGCGATCACCATGGTCCAGCCGCGCTCGACCAGAACGATGTCCCAGCCGAGAAAGGCCGCCAGCAATCCGCCTACAATCATCGCGACAGCTAGGGCGAAAAGGGCGATGATCATGCGGGCTCCATGTTACGCAACGTCATGTACATTCAAAGGCAAAGCTATGGTCCTATAGGCCAAAGGCAATATCATGGAAAGCTTGACGGGAAAAAAGTCAGGAGCTTGGCCGTTGCCCTTGGGCTTTCGGCGCTTTAACTAAGCCCCAGAGCATTTTCCGACGTGGATCCGGTTCGCCGTGGAAAATGCGGCACGAGAAGCAGAGGGACCGTTCCGCCTGGACGATCCCCTGGTCGCTCAACCCCGAAGGAGACGCCGATGTCTTTCACCCTGCCCGAACTGCCCTACGCCTACGACGCGCTGCAGCCCTACATGTCGCGGGAAACGCTGGAGTTCCACCACGACAAGCATCACGCCGCCTACGTGAACACCGGCAACAATCTGCTGAAGGGCACCGAGTTCGAGGGCAAGAGCGTCGAGGAGGTCGTCCAGGGCTCCTACGGCAAGAACCAGGCGCTCTTCAACAATGCGGGCCAGCACTACAACCACATCCACTTCTGGATGTGGATGAAGCCCAACGGCGGCGGCGCGCTGCCCGGCAAGCTCGAGAAGAAGATCGTCGAGGATCTCGGCTCCGTCGACAAGATGAAGGAGGACTTCATCCAGGCCGGCGTCAGCCAGTTCGGCTCCGGCTGGGCCTGGCTCGCGGTTAAGGACGGCAAGATCACCGTCATGAAGACCCCGAACGGCGAGAACCCGCTCGTGCACGGCGCGCAGCCGATCCTGGGCTGCGACGTGTGGGAGCATTCCTACTACATTGACTACCGCAACCGTCGTCCCGACTACCTCAAGGCCTTCCTCGACAACCTGGTGAACTGGGAGCATGTCGAGGAGATGTTCGAGACCGCGACGCGGTAAGGAACGATCCCACGACCGTGAACGGGCCCTTCGGGGCCCGTTTTCTTTTGCACGATGCGCTAGGCCCTCGCGGCCTCGATGGCCTGCGGGATCAGCGCCTCGATGGCCTCGATGCGGTCCTGCGGGGCCGGATGGGTGGAGAGGAGCGCCGGGGTGCCGCCCCCGCGCTCGTCCATGCGCCGCCAGAGCTCGGCGGCCTCGCGCGGGTCGTAGCCGGCCTTGGCCATCGTGAACAGGCCGAGCCTGTCGGCCTCCAGCTCCTGGGCCCGGCCATAGGGCCGGACGAGGCCGAACTCCACGCCGACGCCAAGCAAAGCCGCGATCTCGCGGGCGAACGCGACGTCGTTGACCTGGAGCAGGAAGCTGATGAGCTGCAACCCCCATTGCCGCAGCGTCTCGCCGGAGACCCGCTCCCGCGAATGCTCGGCCTGGAGATGCCCGATTTCATGGCCGATGACGGCAGCGAGCTGGCTCTCGTTCTCGGCCACCCGGATCATGCCTTCGAGCACGCCGATCTTCCGTCCCGGCAGCACGAAGGCGTTCGCCTCCGGCTGGGCGAAGACCTGCACCTCCCAGCGGCGGGGATCCTCGCCGGCGGCGACGAGCAGGCGGGTCGCGATCTCGGCCACCTGCCGCTGCGCCCCGGCATCGCGCGAGACGGGCATCCGCTGCTGAAGCCGGCTCCAGGTCTCCAGCCCGAGCTGCTCCACCGTCTCGTCCGAGACGACGAAGGGGGCGATCCGCTCGCAGCCCGCCAGGGCGGGCGCAACGGCGGCGCAGGCCATCAGGCGCAGGGCCTTGCGGCGCGACAGCGCATTCTTCGGGGAGGAGGCGCGGTAGGAAAAATCGCAGTTGCACATCGTATCGACAAACTCCCTGGGCCGTGACTGGTTTCTATCCGCCGGGACGGGGCGAGAGCCGGGCTCCGCATTTTTCCAGCAGGGCGGGAAACGCGTCCGATCCCAGATAGTCGCGCTCCTCCCGGCGACTATCGAGAGCCGGATCGAGGCTGCGCAGTTCGTCGTCCACATAACCCGGGTGGCACATGACGACGGGCTTCGGCCCCAGATGCGAGAAGGCCGCCGCGAAGATCCGGTCGACGGGAATGGAGAGATCGAGGGGTGCGAAGCCGGAAAAGCCTTCGTTCGTCCCGAAGCCGGAGGCGCGGACATCCCCGGCGAATCCTGCCGCCAGGGCCTGGACCACGAAAGCCTTCCTCCGCCCGACGGGACGGCGCAGGATCGCGGCCGGCCCGTCCGACGGGTCCCGCAGCCAGAGGCGCCCGGCATATCCCCGCTCCGTCAGCTCCTCGATCAGCGCCCGCCGGACGACCGGCAGCACATGGACATGCTGGTGCCCGTCCACGAAGGCGGGAGGCTCCCCGTGGTGTTCCACGAAGGCGTCGAGCTGCCGTGCGATCTCGCCGCGCACCTCGTCGGCGGGCACCCGCCGCCTCAAGGCCTTCGCCATCAACGTCCCCAAGGGCGGGAACACGCCGCCGGGGGCAAGCTGCGGCATGGCTCCGAGGGGCCTCCCCGTCGTGAGGTTGAGGTGCAGGCCGATTCCGATGCGTCCCTTCAGGGGCTCCAGCAGAGGGGCGTTGCGCCGCCAGCCCGGCATGTTGGTCACGGCCCCGGTCGCGGAGATGCGGCCGGCCTCCGCCAGCTCGGCGATGCCCCGGCTCACCCCGTCGGCCAGGCCGAAATCGTCGGCGCAGAGCACGACGGAACGCTTCGAGACCATGGATATCCCCAAATTCGGCTTTGCCGCACCCTAATACTCTTGAGGAAAGCCGCAAACTCGGCTCTCAATGCGCGCGACAACGAAGGATCACCGCGTGGCGTCGCCCGAGCTCAGCGTCATCATTCCCGTCCACAACGAGAGCGCCAATATCGCGCCCTTGTGCGGCCGTCTGCTGCCGGTCCTGAACCGGATCACCTCCCGCTGGGAGGTCATCTTCGTCGACGACGGCAGCCGGGACGACACCCTGGACCTGATCAGAGCCCAAAGCCTGAAGGAGCCCCGGATCGGCGCGGTCTCCTTCAGCCGGAACTTCGGCAAGGAGATCGCCATCGCGGCGGGGCTCGACCATGCGCGCGGCGATGCGGTGGTCATCGCGGATGCGGACCTTCAGCACCCGCCGGAGATGATCGAAACCTTCGTGGAGCGCTGGAAGGAAGGCTACGACATGGTCTACGGCCAGCGCACGGACCGGTCGGACGAGACCCGGGCCAAGCGGGGCTTCGCTCATCTCTTCTACCGCCTCTTCGCCCGCTTCGGCGAAATCGAGCTGCCGCCCGGCGCGGGCGACTTCCGCCTCATCGACCGCAAGGGCGTGGACGTGCTGCGGGCGTTGGGCGAGAAGGCCCGGTTCTCCAAGGGCCTCTATGCGTGGATCGGCTTCAAGAGCACGGGCGTGCCCTTCGTGGTCGAGGAGCGCCTCCACGGCGCCACCAAGTGGAGCTTCAGGAAACTCTTTCGCTTCGCCTTCGACGGCATCGCCGCCTTCTCCACGGCCCCCTTGCGGATCTGGACCTATCTCGGCTTCCTGATCTCGTTCCTGGCCATCGCCACGGCCGTCTACTTCCTGGTGCGCACCATGCTGTTCGGCACCGACCTCCCGGGCTTCCCGAGCCTCATCGTCTCGGTCATGTTCTTCTCCGGCATCCAGCTCATGTCGCTCGGCATCATCGGCGAGTATGTCGGCCGCATCTTCGCGGAGGTGAAGCGGCGTCCGCTCTACGTGGTCTCCGAGCGGCTCGGCGGCGCGGCGGAGGTCGGGACGGGCCTCGTCCCGGACGGCTCCCGGATGATGCGCCGGGTCTGACCGATGTTCAGGAAAATCCTGTCCGTCGGCGGCTGGACCCTCGTCTCCCGCCTCACCGGCTTCATTCGCGACGTGGTGATCGCCGCCGTGATGGGCGTCGGCCTGGTGGCGGACGCCTTCCTGGTCGCCCTGCGCATCCCGAACCACTTCCGGGCGATCTTCAGCGAGGGCGCCTTCAACAGCGCATTCCTGCCGACCTATGCCCAGGTGCTGGAGAGCGAGGGCGCGGCCCCTGCCCGCTCCTTCGCGAGCCGCATCACGACCCTGATGCTGATCGTGCAGATCGGCGTGCTCGTCCTCGCCTTCGTCGGCATGCCGGTGGTCGTGACCCTGCTGGCGCCGGGCTTCACCGAGGATCCGGCGAAGTTCGACCTTGCCGTCACCCTGACCCGGATCACCTTTCCCTACCTGCTCTTCATCACCCTGGTGACGATCCTTTCGGGCATCCTCAATGCCCATGAGCGGTTCGCCGCCGCCGCCGCCGCGCCGGTCCTGCTCAACGTCGCCATCGTGGCGGCCCTGGGGGTGGCCTTCCTGTTCCCCAGCGCCGGCCATGCCGCCGCGTGGGGCGTGGCGGCCGCGGGCGTGCTCGAGCTGTTGCTGGTCTGGTTCGCGGCCAAGCGGGCCAAGGCCGCGCCGGGGCTGGAGGCGCCGCGGCTCGACCCGGCCATGAAGCGCTTCTTCAAGACCCTCGGCCCGGCCGTGATCGGCTCGGCGGGCGTGCAGCTCGCCATGTTCGCGGACACGATCATCGCGTCCTTCCTGCCCACGGGCGCGGTCGCGTCCCTGTACTATGCCGACCGGCTCTACCAGCTTCCCCTGGGCGTCATCGGCATCGCGGCCGGCACCGTGGTCCTGCCCGAGATGAGCCGCCGCATCGCGGCGGGCGATGTCGGCGCCGCCCACAACGCGCAGAACCGGGCCATGGGCATGACCCTGGCGCTCGCCGCGCCCTTCCTCGTGGCCTTCGTCGCTATGCCGGAACTCATCATGTCGGCCCTGTTCCAGCGCGGCGCCTTCGACGAAGCGGCGGCGGAGCGCTCCGGCGCGGTGCTCGCCGCCTATGCGCTGGCGCTGCCGCCCGCGGTGCTGATCCGCTCCGCGGTCGCAAGCTTCTACTCGCGCTCCGACACGGTGACGCCGCTCATCGCCTCCCTCTCGGCGGTGGCGGTCAACATCCTCACCAAGGTCCTGCTCATGGACCGTTTCGGCGTCGTCGGGCTCGCGCTCGGCACCGCCGTCGGGATCTGGGTGAATTTCTGCCTCCTCGTCATCCTCGCCTGGCGCCGGGACTGGATGGCGCCGAGCGGGGCGCTCGCCCGCACGCTCGCGGCGGTGGCCACGGCGAGCGTGGTGCTGGCGGCCTTCGCCTGGCTCGCGCCCGCGCCGCTCTCGGCCTGGACGGACACCCTGTCCGTGTGGCGCAACGAGATCCTCCTCGGCCTTCTCGGCACGGGTGGGGCGCTGGTCTACGGCGCGGTGCTGCTCGTCTCGCTGAAGGTTCTGGGAGTCAGGCTCTCGCGCCGCTGATCGAGGCCAGGGTGAACAGCTCCCGCTCGGCCGCGATCCCGCGCAGGCGCTGGCGGCCGAGGGGGCGCACGGGCAGCGGGCTCGCATCCGCGATCCTCTCGGACATGACGACCGCGCAGTCGAGCTCCCGGCACAGCGCCTCCATGCGGCTCGCCTCGTTGACCACCGGGCCGATGACCGTGAAGTCGAGACGGCCGGCGGCGCCGATATTGCCGTAGAACACGTCGCCGCAATGGAGCGCGATGTCGAGGTGGAGCGCGGTCTCGCCCTCGTAGAGGCGGTTGACGGCGTCGTTGCGGGCCAGCGCCGCCTCGGCCGCGCGCACGGCGGCGGCGCAGGCGGCCTCCGAGGGCTGCTCTTCGGTGATGGGGAAAGCCGCGAGAAGCCCGTCGCCCATGAATTTCAGCACCTCGCCGCCCTGCTCGGCCACGGGATCCGCCATGGCTTCGAGATGCCGGTCGAGGCGTTCGATGAGCTGCGTCCCGCCCCCGTCGGCAAGGGCGCTGAAGCCGCGCAGATCGGCGAACATCAGCGCCGCCGTGATGGTGGTGCCGAGGCCGCGCCGGATCTCGCCGCTCAGCACGCGGCGGCCGGCGGAGAGGCCCACATAGGTGTCGAGGATGCCGACGGTCAGGTCGAACAGGGTCATGCGGTAGGCGGCGAGCGCCAGCAGAGGCAGCACGGCGTCGATGCGCGCGACCTCCTCCGGGGAGAAGCCGCCGTCGCGGTGGGACGAGAGCGCCGCCGCGCAGCCGCGAAGATCGGGAGCCGCGGCATTCTCGAAGCTGAACAGGCGGGCGAGATAATCCGTGCCGCCTATCTGCCTGACGTCCTCGAACACGGCGAAAGCCTCCGCGTCGGGTCCGTCGAAGCGCCAGTGGCGCTTCATCTCCCCGATCCTGAGCAGATGGCCGAAGGGACTGACCTCGAAGGCGTCGTTGTTGCGCTCATGGGAGACGCCTTCGACGGACAGACCGGCGGAGCGCGTCCAGACATGGTTGTAGACGCGGAATGTCGGATTGACCGTCGGCAGGGCGAGATAGGCCCGCGCCACGGGAATGCCTTCCGCCGCGAGTCCTTCGGCAAACCCGGCGAGCAGCGGGGCGACGCCTGTGCCGCTCAGGCCCTGTTGAATGATCCAGCTTTCGAGATTCGTCATGGCACGCAATCTAGCATTCCGCAAAGGAATGTTCGCTCGTAGCGTGGCGGATCGGCAAAGCGGGACTACCGGCTCGCGTGGCGTGCCGCGCCGCCCGTATCCGCGATCTCGGTCAGGAGCTTGCGCCGCGCCGCGACCGCGAAGGGCTGCGTCTCGTTCGCGATCTCCACGAAGGAGCCCGGCCCGCCGATGACGTTCTGGCCGTAATAATCCTCCAGCGGCATCCCGCCGGGCCCGCCCGGCCGGCCGCTGCCGGGACGGCGGATCGCCAGGGCATTGATGGTGAAGCCCTTGGCGAGCGCATCCGCCCGCGCCTCCTCCAGCGGGCGCCCGCCCCGGTTCGCTCCGTCGCCGGACACGTCGATCACCTTTCGGGTGCCATCGTGGGCGTTCGTTTCCACGAGGCGGACGGAGAAGTCGATGGCGTTGGAGATGGAATTGTAGCCATAGGCGCCCCGGGGCGCGCTCAGGAGCTTGTCGGCGAAGACCTGGGCGCTCGCGGCGTCGCGGATCACGTGCCAATCGACGATGAGCACCTGCGAACTCGGCCCGCCCCATTCCATGTAGGCGACCGCGATGACGCCGAGGGGGCCGTTCCTGATCCCGTTGAGCACGTCCTCGCTCGTCAGCGCATCGGCCCAGCCCTTGCGCTGGAGGCGCAGTTCCTCGTCGTCGATGGAGCCGGAGCCGTCCGCCGCGAAGACGAGTTCGAGATCGACGGATTCGGCGCGGGCCGCTCCCATCGCGAGGCCGAAAGCGAGCAGGCTGGTCAGTGCAAGGCGCATCGGAAGGCTCCACCGCAGTTCCATGAAAGGGACACACGATGGAGCCATCTAGGGCGTTCTTCCGGCGAAGGGCCAAGGGGGCGGATCACAACTTCGTTGAGACCGGCCTCAGCCCTTCCCGGCCGGGAGAGACGGTCAGCGGGCCTTCAGCAGGTCGCCGACCTCGAGCAGGACGAACTCGTTGTCGTCCGCCTTGTTGGGCTCGCGGCTCGACGAGAAGGGAAGGTTGTTGTCGTTGCCGACGATGATGTGACGGTCGTCGACCACGTCCACGTTCTCGATGGTGAAGAACGGGAAGGTGAGCATCGTGTCGTTCAGCGGCTTGCGGGCCTTCTTGTTCGGATCGGCGATCTGCATGAGATCGACATAGCCGATCTTGCGGACGGGCGCGTTCGCGTTGGCGTCCGACAGCTCGACCTTCACGATGCGCTTGAACTTCGCCACGTCGTGGAAGCAGTCGGACCGCTTCTGGCCCTGCGGGCAGGCCTTGTCGGCCGTTCCCTCGCCGTTGTCGCGCTCGATGATGAGGCCGGTCGTGGCGTCGATCATGTTGAAGTCGCCGATGGCGAGGCCGTTCTGATCCAGAACGTATTTCCAATGGCGGCCGGTCCATTTCCCGTTCGCCACGTCGAATTCGAGAATACGCAGGTATTCGCGCCCGTCGACGTTCTCCCACTGCTTCTTCTCGGCATCCCAGACCGGGCCTTCGAGCAGCGCATAGAGGAACTTTCCGTCCTTCGAGGCCGCCATGCCCTCGTAGCCCTTGGAGCGCCGGACATTGAAGCTGACCGTCCCGGTCGGAACGGCGGGCGTGGTCACGGAGGGATGGTCGGGCGAGCGGGCGGGTTTGCCGTCGATCGACGTCTCGAACACGGCCTCGATCTTGCCGGAGCGGTCGGCCTTGATCAGGAAGGGTCCGAACTCGTCGGCGATCCAGATCTTGTCCCCGATGGGCTGGAAGCTCTCGATGTCGAAGTCGGAGCCGGTGAGATAGCGCTTCTCGGTCGCCTCGTTGGCGATCCGGAACGGCACCTTCTTGTCCGGGTCGTGCAGGAACACGGTCTCGAGGCGGTCGGCCGATCCGCTCGTCCAGTCGATCCGGTAGCGGTTGAGATACAGCATCGAGTCGGGCGAATTGGCCTTCGAGCCGAAACCGTTGTCGGTGAGGACCCAGAAGGTGCCGTCGCCGGCGGACTTGATGCCGGAATGCCCCTGGAGGGGCTGGCCCTTGAAGGGCACCTTCACGCCCGTCGGGCGATCCCCCGACGTGCCTTCCACGGTTCCGAGCGCGTCGACGCGCTTGCCGGTCGTGAACTTGCCCGGCGTCTTGAGGTCGGCGGGCGCATCCGCGGGAGCCTCGACGAAACTCTGCGCCGGGAGGATGGCATGGCCGGCGAGAGAGACCGGGAATTGCTGCTGCGCGAGGGCGCTCGTTCCGAGCAGTGCGGCCAGCGGCAGGGCCGAGAGGAGACGGACAGACATCGTAGACCTTTCATGCTTCTTCAAGCGAGGCCGTCTCTTGAAGGAGCTCGATGTCTGTCCGTTAACGTATCGATGACAACTCTGTTAAGGCTGGGGAATGATCCCCCAGCCTCACGCCGCCTTGCTGGCGCTGTTGCCGTGGGCGTAGGCCCAGTAGAGCTCGCGGGCGCGGCGGTAGAACGGGCCCGGCTGGAGGTCGCGGGAGTCGATGCGCAGCACCGGCATGACCTTGGAATAGTTGCCCGAGATGAAGATCTCGTCGGCGGCCGCGAAATCCTCGTAGCGCAGGGTGGCCTCGACCACCGGCACGCCGTCGTCGCGCAGGAGCTGGATCACGCGCTGGCGGGTGATGCCGTTAAGGAAGGTTCCGTTCGGATACGGCGTGTAGACCGTGCCGTCCTTGGCCATGAACACGTTGGAGGTGCCGGTCTCGGCCACGTTGCCGAGCGCATCGCACACGAGGGCGTTGTCGAAGCCCTTCTCCCGCGCCTCGCGGATCACGCGGGCGTTGTTGGGATAGAGGGCACCCGCCTTGGAATCGGTCGGCATGGATTCCAGGGTCGGGCGGCGGAAGCTCGACTTCATGATGGACAGGCCGCCCGGCACCGGCATCGGCGCCTCGAAGAGCGACAGGCAGAACTGGGTCGAGGCCGGATCGGGCGCGATGGTGGCGATGCCCTCGGCCTCGCCCCAGTACATCGGCTTCACGTAGAGCGCCGTGCCGGGCGCGAACTTCTTCACGCCCTCGCGGACCAGCTCGACGATGGCGTCCGGGGACAGGGTCGGCTCGAGGCCGATGGTGCGGGCGGAGCGGTTCACGCGGGCGCAGTGCAGGTCGATGTCGGGCATGACGCCCTCGAACACGCGCGCGCCGTCGAAGACGGAGGAGCCGAGCCAGGAGACGTGCGAACGGGGCCCGATGAGCGGCGGATTGCCCTCATGCCATGCGCCGTTGAACCAGTTCCAGGTCTGCGAATACCAAGCCACTTTTGTTTTCCTTACCGAACGGAGGGTCACGCTATCGAATCCCCTCCCCGCCCCCGCGTCAATCATTTGGCTGGCTCATGGGTCATAAAGACTTGTGATGAAACGCATGACGAAGGCTGATTGATCTTCGGTTGCGTCGGACGGAGCCGGATGCCAAGCTTGCCCCATGCCGCTGCGCCCCATCATTCCCGCCCAAACCCGAGCCGTGGTCTTCGATGCCTACGGCACCCTGTTCGACGTTCATTCCGCCGTCGCGCGCCATGCGGACCGCGTCGGTCCGGATGCGGCGCGCCTTTCGGAGGTCTGGCGGGCGAAGCAGCTCGAATATTCCTGGGTTCTGTCCCTCGCCGAACGCTACGAGCCGTTCTGGCGGCTCACGGAAAAGGCGCTCGATTACGCGCTGGCCCGCCATCCGGGCGTGGACCCGACGGTGAGGCCGCTGCTGCTCGACGCCTATCGCAGCCTCGATGCCTATCCCGAGGTGCGCCGGACCCTGGAGGCCCTGCGCGGGCGCGGCCTCGGCACGGGCATCCTGTCCAACGGCGATCCGGCCATGCTGCAGGCGGCCGTCTCCTCGGCGGGTCTGCGCGGCCTGCTCGATCCGGTGCTGTCCGTCGAAGCCGCGGGCGTGTTCAAGACGAGCCCGCGCACCTACGACCTCGTCTGCGACGCCCTGTCGGTGTCGCCGCAGGAGGTGGTCTTCGTATCGTCCAACCGCTGGGACATCGCAGGCGCCGCCGCCTTCGGGCTCACGCCGGTCTGGATCAACCGCTTCGGGCTGCCGGACGAATACACGGAATTCGCCCCTCGGGCGGTGGTTTCCTCGCTCGAGAAGCTCCTCTGAGATCGATCCCTGACCCATTGTGGTCAGAGGCTCGCGCCGGAAGCGCCGACCGGCTCTCCTCCCCCACAGGCTTCGGCCGGTTCGAAGCTCATGCAGATGGCGCCAACCTGCTCTCCTCCCCCTTGATACTGCTGGCGAATCCATCATGCACCTGTTGGAAGCGTCATGAGCCTTGTGAATGCTGACTGACGCGTTCGCGCGAGCGGTGTGCCCGCGAACCAAGCCCCTAGCC